>NZ_NMPS01000051.1:0-1507 GCF_002261125.1 Siphonobacter sp. BAB-5385
ATACGTCCTAACCCCTAGACGAACGGACCATTTTGCATCGTTATTCGGTTCGTTTTAGCTATTTTGCCGCCCTGTTCCGTTTAACGAGGTGCAAAGATAAGTAAATAAATGAGGTGAACGCAAGTCTTTCGAGCCCTTTACCGCTAATTTTTTTACAGAACAAGTCTGATCTAAATTGGGGTACAATCTATTGATTTGAGAACCAGCTAGTTTTGTCGGTAGCGTCGTCAGGCGTAAGCTTGAAAAAAGTTAAGGCACGATTCGATTAGAAATTGCGTTCGCCCCAGTTACAATGCATTAATGACCATGGGCGGCAATACTTACCTCTTTCCAGGCTTCAATGTCTTTGAGGCGTTGGGTATACACCTGATGCATGCCGTGGTAGGCCATTTTACCCAGCAACAGTCGTTGCGGCGGATTTGGGTTGTCTACGATATTCAGAATTGGTTCGACTGTCGCTTCGGGCTTACCCCAGGTATCCGCACTTTCGCTGGAACTGCTGAAGGCTTCGCGTACCGGAGCGTAGTCGGCAATGTCGCTGGACGTTTGGGTAGCGGAGGCACCCGCCCAGTCGGTAGCGTAGCCGTTGGGTTCGATCAGCGTAATTTTAATACCCAGATGGGCTACTTCCGAGCCAATGGTTTCGATTAACCCCTCTACCGCAAATTTGGAGGCATTGTACAGACCCAGCATCGGTAAGGTCGTCAGGCCCAGGAAGCTGGAAACCTGAATCAGATGGCCGCTTTTCTGTTTCCGGAATACGGGCAATACGGCCTGAGCGACCCAGAGTGAGCCAAAAAAGTTGGTTTCCATTTGCAGGCGGGCCTGGGCTTCGGTGGTTTCTTCCGTCGTTCCGAAAAGCCCGTAACCCGCGTTGTTGATCAGTACATCGATCCGACCAAAGTGCTGCCCGATTTTCTGCACGACGGTATGGACTTCTTCCCGGTTGTTAACATCGAGGGTGAGAGGCAAAATATTCTCGCCGTAGGTGTTCACCAAATCGTTGAGGGCTTCGGTATTGCGGGCCGTGGCGGCTACTTTATCGCCGCGTTTGAGGAAGGCTTCTGCCCATAATTTGCCAAATCCTTTGGATGCTCCGGTAATAAAAATGACTTTCGACATGATCGTGCGTTGTTTTGTAAAATCTGATTAGGCTTTAGTGCCTTTTGACGTTACAAAGGTAGAGGGACGCATACGGGCCGGAATAGCTCATTTCAGCGGAAGAATAGCACAGAAATACGGGAAAGAATTCAAGTTGGGAATATTTGTACTAGTCTGGACAAAAAAGGAATTTCCATCAGGGGTGACTCAATCCATACGCAGCTTTAATGATAGAAGCAGGACTGATCGTATCACCAGAGGTACGCGAGTTTGCCAAGAGGTAGGATACGTCGAAACTAAGGGCTGTTTCAATCAACATTGCTGGAAAGAAAGAAAAAAAAGAGCCCTGATTACTCAGAGCTCTTTGCCAATGTTGGTAGTCCGTACGGGAATCGAACCCGTGTTT
>NZ_NMPS01000052.1:0-13795 GCF_002261125.1 Siphonobacter sp. BAB-5385
AACCGTCATGGAATGATCGGGGTGGAATGGTTTAACATCGGTGACGCGAAGTGCGTTGATCTTTCGGGTCGCAAATTTGGAACAGCTTGTTGGGAAAACGGGGTTAAAAACCATGAAAAGGAAACCTGCGACGAAACTTTGTAATGACCCGGAGCACTATAAATCAATTCGCTATCGGTAGCTGCTACCCAAAACTCAAAACTCAAAACGCACAACGGTAAACTCTACCTATCTTTGCACGTTTATCTTTTCATACTTTCTGGACACAACGCCGACTCCGATCCGGCATCGTTTCGCAACCGATGACAACGATTCAAAAACCCGACATTCGCAGCCTTCTTAACAATCGTATTCTGGTACTCGATGGAGCCATGGGTACGATGATTCAGCGGTATAAGCTGGAAGAAGAAGATTATCGGGGCTCTCGCTTTGCCGACTGGCCCCATCCCCTGAAGGGAAATAACGACTTGCTCGTACTGACCCGACCCGACATTATCAAAACGATTCACGCCGAGTATTACGAAGCCGGAGCAGACATCGTGGAAACCAACTCTTTTTCCGGTACCTGGATTGCCATGGCCGATTACGGCATGGAAGAGCTGGTCTACGAACTCAATTACGAGTCGGCCCGTATCGCCCGTGAAGTTGCCGATGAATTTACGGCTCGCAATCCGGACAAACCCCGGTACGTAGCTGGTTCGATGGGACCTACGAACCGTACCGCCAGCCTCTCGCCCGATGTGAACAACCCTGGTTACCGGGCCATCACTTTCGATCAGCTGGTGGGTGCGTATTACGAACAAACCAAGGCCCTGATCGAAGGCGGCAGTGATATTCTGCTGGTCGAAACCATCTTCGATACGCTCAATGCCAAGGCGGCTCTGTTTGCCATTGATACCTACTATCAGGACGTGACCCATGGAAAGTCGCCCTGGCCCGAACATATCCCGCAAGGACCCAAATTTGAAGTACCGATCATGGTATCCGGTACCATTACCGATGCCTCGGGTCGTACGCTTTCCGGACAAACGACGGAAGCGTTTCTTACCTCCGTATCGCATTTGCCGCTGCTTTCCGTAGGGCTAAACTGTGCCTTGGGAGCCGATCTGATGCGGCCGTATGTACAGACCCTGGCCGATAAATCACCCTTTTTTACCTCGGCCCACCCCAACGCGGGTTTGCCGAATGAAATGGGTGAATACGACGAGACGCCCGAGCAAATGGGTGAAACGATCAATGGCTTCCTGAACGACGGACTACTGAATATTATCGGTGGGTGCTGCGGTACGACGCCCGGCCACATTCGCCGCATTGCGGAAATTGCTGCTATGCACCAGCCCCGACCCATTCCCGTCGAAGAACCCGTACTGAAACTATCCGGTCTGGAACCGATTGAGGTAACGAAGGAAAAGGTACTGTTTCTGAACATCGGAGAGCGTTGTAACGTAACTGGTTCGAAGAAATTTGCCCGTCTGATTCGGGAAAACAAGTACGACGAAGCCCTGAGTATTGCCCGGGAACAGGTAGAAACCGGAGCCCAGGTCATCGACGTAAACATGGATGAAGGGATGATTGACGGAGCGGCCGCCATGACCACCTTCCTGAATCTGCTCGCTGCCGAACCCGACATTGCCCGGGTACCGTCATGGTCGATTCTTCCAAGTGGGAAGTGATCGAGGCGGGTTTGAAATGCGTACAGGGAAAAGCAATTGTGAACTCCATCTCCCTGAAAGAAGGCGAAGAGAAGTTTAAAGAATACGCCCGCACGGTGCAACGGTACGGAGCCGCCGCTGTAGTGATGGCTTTTGACGAAAATGGTCAGGCCGACAGCTACGAACGCCGGATTGAAATTTGCGAACGGGCGTACCGGATTCTGGTGGACGAAGTCGGCTTCCCCGCCGAAGACATCATCTTCGACCCCAACATTCTGACCGTTGCTACGGGAATCGATGAGCACAACAACTACGCCGTCGATTTTATCAACGCAACCCGCTGGATCAAAGAAAACCTGCCGCACGCGAAAGTTTCGGGTGGGGTCTCCAACGTATCGTTTAGCTTCCGGGGGAACGAACCCGTCCGCGAAGCCATTCACTCGGCCTTCCTGTACCATGCCATCAAAGCTGGTATGGATATGGGCATTGTGAACGCTGGTCAGCTGACGATTTACGATGAAATTCCGAAAGACTTTCTGGAACTGGTGGAAGACGTTTTGCTCAACCGCCGTCCCGACTCCACCGAACGCCTCGTAACGTTTGCGGAAACGGTGAAAGCCAAGGGGAAAACAGAAACGGGACCGGATAACTCCTGGCGGCAACTGCCCGTGAAAGAGCGGTTGGCCCATGCTCTGGTGAAAGGCATCGCCGATTTCATTGATGAAGATACCGAAGAATGTCGTCAGGCATATGCTCGCCCGATTGAGGTGATTGAAGGTCCGCTGATGGACGGGATGAACGTAGTAGGGGATCTGTTCGGAGCCGGAAAAATGTTCCTGCCGCAGGTCGTTAAATCGGCCCGGGTCATGAAAAAAGCCGTAGCCTACCTCCAACCCTTCATCGAAGCGAGTAAAGAAGCCGGATCGACGGCCGGACGTATTTTGCTGGCAACGGTGAAAGGCGACGTACACGATATTGGCAAGAACATCGTGGGCGTAGTACTAGGCTGTAACAATTACGAGATCATCGATTTGGGCGTGATGGTGCCAACGGATAAAATTCTGGAAGCGGCCAAGACGCACAACGTAGATATTATTGGATTGTCGGGCCTGATTACGCCGAGTCTGGATGAAATGGTGGGCGTGGCCAAAGAAATGGAACGGCAGGGTTTTAACGTACCCCTGCTCATTGGCGGAGCAACGACGTCCCGGATTCACACCGCCGTGAAGATCGATCCGCAGTACTCCGGACCCGTCATTCACGTACTCGACGCTTCCCGTTCAGTACCCGTAGCCGGACGTCTGACGCAAAGCGAAGAATCAAGAGCGGCAGTACTTTCGAGCATCAAAGCCGAATACGCCAAGCTTCGCGAAGATCACGCCAAACGCAAATCGGACAAGAATTTTGTCAACATTGAAGCGGCTCGTCAGAATAAGGTAAACATCGACTGGGAGAGCTTCCAGGCTACCAAACCCCGATTCCTGGGTACACGGGTGTTTGAAGACTATTCCCTGTCGGAAATTGCCCCGTACATTGACTGGACGCCCTTCTTCCAGACCTGGCAATTGCACGGCAAGTACCCCGCTATTCTGGAAGATCAGATCGTAGGAGCCGAAGCAAAGAAGTTATTCGAAGATGCCAATAACCTGTTGCTGGAAATCATTCACGATCAATCACTGAAAGCAAGAGCCGTTGTGGGTTTCTGGCCCGCGAATAGTCACGAGGATGATATTATTCTGCATCCCTACGAGACCGTAAGCCGGGAAGTATCCTGCGAACGCCACGGCTCGCATACGCATCTGGAGTATCAGATCAGCCGGGCCAACCGATCGGGCGAAGAAGTTATTACTACGCCTGCTTTAGCTACGTTACATCATCTGCGTCAGCAAAGTCAGAAAGCAGCCAATCTGCCCAACTACTCACTAGCCGATTTCATTGCTCCGCTGGAAAGCGTGCATACAGATTATATCGGTGGTTTTGCCGTAACAACCGGAATCGGTATCGAAGCCCTGTTGGAGAAATACGAAAAAGACCACGACGATTACGGCAGTATCATGGTAAAAGCCATTGCCGACCGGCTCGCCGAGGCTTTTGCCGAATTGATGCATCAACGCGTTCGGAAGGAATTCTGGGGTTACGCGGCGAACGAAACGCTGGAAAATCAGGATTTGATTGAAGAGAAGTACCAGGGTATTCGTCCGGCTCCCGGCTATCCGGCCTGTCCCGAACATACCGAGAAGCGGACGCTATTTGATTTACTGGGTGCCGAAGAACTGGGTATTACGCTCACGGAAAGCTACGCCATGTATCCGGCCAGTTCCGTCAGTGGCTGGTATTTTAGTCATCCCGACAGCCGTTATTTCACCGTGGGTAAAATCCAGAAAGATCAGGTGGAAGATTACGCTAAACGCAAAGGAATGACGCTGGAAGAGGCTGAAAAATGGCTGGCTCCAACGTTAGCCTATTAAGTTTACGCAAGTATATTAATCACAACAAAAGCTCCCTCTTTATCGCTAAGAAGGGAGCTTTTTATTTAAGGTTATAATTAATACTAACTATTGTTGATGATTTCAAAGAAAGTTTTACATTCGCTTACCAATTCACCTTCACCACCTATTCAATGCTATTCAATAGTTACAGTTTTGTGCTATTGGTTTTGCTTACGTTCGGGTTGTATTATCTGCCCGTACGTACAAGAGCTGCCTGGCAACTTAGCATCTTAATTCTTTCCAGTCTGTTCTTTTATGGTTATTACCAGCCGTTATTAGTACTTCTTTTACTAGGCTCGGTAACAATTAATATTCTTTCCAGCTATCTCATTATTCACGGAGCATCCCACTACCAGCGTTTACATAGTGTTTGGGGTGTAGTAGCTAACGTATCAATTCTTATTTTCTTTAAATATAGCCCCTTATTTGCTCATACATTTTTGCCAGTTCAAAGTGAAATAGCAGCTTTTTTACTAAACTTACCTTTACCGATCGGTATTTCTTTCTTTACCTTTCAGGGAATTAGTTTGATTGTGGATACCTACCGGAACCGGAATAATGCAGCATACCGTCAGCTAATTCCTAAATCGATTGTGGAGCATAGCAAACGCGTTTTATTCTTTAAGGCCTTCTTTCCTCAACTGGTTTCTGGACCCATCGTTAAAGCTCATTTTTTTCTGCCGCAGATTGAAGAAAAAGTTCTGCATTCGATTCGTTGGGAATACGTTTTCAGAAACCTGACGCTGGGGTATTTTTTCAAAATGGTAATCGCCGATAACCTGAAAGATCATACATCCATTATCACGTATCCCTATTTCGAGGCCGAATCTACGCTTACGTTGCTGATTGCGTTATTTGGCTACTCCATGCAGATTTTTGCTGACTTTGCGGGTTACTCACTCATCGCTCTTGGACTGGCCGCTCTGTTTGGGTATCAGTTTCCCGTCAACTTCAACTTTCCTTACATCAGTACCTCATTTTCAGAGTTTTGGCGGCGATGGCATATTTCGTTGTCCAGTTTCCTGCGGGAGTATCTGTACATTCCCTTGGGCGGCAATCGAAAGGGAGAGACACGTACCTACCTGAATTTGTTTCTAACCATGGTATTAGGCGGATTATGGCACGGAGCCGCCTGGAGTTACGCCGTTTGGGGAGCTTTTCACGGTTTAGCGTTACTTCTGGAACGCTATATAACGACTCATCTAAAAATCAGGGAAACCCGTATCAGTCAAATTTTTAAAGGAGGGCTTGTATTCAGTCTGGTAACATTAGGCTGGCTCTTGTTTAAATTGCCGGAGTTTTCCCACGTCGTTGCCTTTTTTAAAGCATTAACAACGAATTATAATCGACCCCTGAATACATTACCGGTAGCGTTAATACTTCTGTTTTCAATGCCTGTGATAGCCTACCATATCTGGTATGTATGGGGCGAACAATCGCTGGAGCGTATCTGGATACAGAAACGACTCCTACAGGTTGAGCCTTATGTGTTAGGCTGTATGCTTTTTATGATTATTACGAACAGCGGTTCCAGTACAGACTTTATTTATTTTCAATTCTAAACCATACGTAGAACCTCTATGATTAGAACTTCTATTCTTACGACGGCCTTCTTACTGGTTTTATACAGCCTCTTTATTTATCTTAATACGGATCGAATCAAACGTACGGGTCAGAATCAATACGCACGGAATCTGGTTAGTGCGGAGGAATATCTGTACGAAAAGGGGCAACGGGCGAATACCTTAATTCTGGGTTCGTCGCTTAGTACCCGGCTTTTAATGGATAGCTTACCCCATACTTATTACAATCTGGGTATGTCTGGACTGAGTGTTTATGATGGCTTAAATCTTTTAAAAAAGGCGGCTAAAAAACCCAAGACAGTGCTTATTGAAATGAATATCGTGTTACGGGATGCGAATACTGGTTTTACAGAAGATGTATTTCATCCAGCCCTTTATTCGTTGCGTCAATATGTTCCCGTACTTCGTAAAAAATATCAGCCCTTAGGTGTATTAAAAGCATTGTATCGCGATCAAACGCAGTCGGTAACGGATACAGCCTTATTTACATTGCCTAAGGAAATGTACGAGCGGGAAGTTCGAAACATCATGGCAGACTTTTCGTCTACGCACTATTTAACGCACTTTCAAAACAAATTTTCTATCCTGAAAAAGGAAATTCGGGAGCTGAGAGCCAAGGGGATTAAGGTAGTCTTTTTCGAAATGCCCGTGTATAGCAAAGCCAGTCAGCTGAAGATTCCAAGGTTGATTCGGGCCAACTTCCTGAAAAACTTTCCACCGCACGAGTATAGCTATATTTCGCTGCCCCAGGAAGTGTATCAGACGACCGATGGCCTGCACCTGGCCGGAGCGGAAGCCCGCCGCTATACCCGGTATCTACGCGAGCACATGACAAAACTACAAACGGTTCAGTATTCCAAAGTGAATTGATTACCGGCCCAAAACCGCGTAGTTTAGCAATCGTGGAATAACGTTCGAAGCATGAAACGATTGTTGTTAAAGAAGGGGCTATGCCTGTGGGCTCTGATTGCATGGGTGAACCTTAGTTGGGCCCAGAAGAAGATCGTCGTTTTTCAGTCCGATTTTGGCTTGAAGGATGGAGCTGTTTCGGCCATGAAAGGGGTCGCGATGGGCGTTTCCACCGAGTTAAAGCTATTTGATCTAACCCACGAAATACCCGCTTATAACATCTGGGAAGCTGCGTACCGCCTCGAACAAACCGTGGGGTACTGGCCCATCGGTACCGTGTTCGTATCCGTCGTAGATCCGGGGGTAGGAACGGAGCGGAAGTCGGTCGTACTGAAGACGAAATCGGGCCATTTCATTGTCACGCCAGATAACGGAACACTGATGCTTCTGGCTGAATCGGCGGGTATTGCGGAACTACGGGAAATCAATGAGGCCGTCAACCGACGGAAAGATTCGGGGAAATCCTATACTTTTCACGGTCGCGATGTATACGCCTACACCGCCGCCCGTCTGGCCGCTGGCGTGATTTCCTTCCCGCAGGTAGGGCCTTTGTTACCGAAGCAGGTGGTATCGCTACCGTATCAAAAAGCGAGCCGGGAGGGGCAATCGCTGAAAGGGACCATTCCTATTCTGGACGTACAATACGGCAACGTCTGGACCAATATTCCCGCGGACTTGTTTCAGCAATTGGGCGTTGCGGCTGGGCAGTCCGTACGCGTCCGGATCTTCCATCGAAATCAAAAAGTGTATGAGGACACGCTGCCTTACGTGGAAACGTTTGGGGGTGTGGCCGAAGGCAAACCGCTCGTGTACCTGAACAGTCTCTTGCAGGTCGCCTTCGCCCTGAATCAGGGAAATTTCGCCGAGACGCATCACATCGGTAGTGGCAGCGAGTGGAGCGTCGAGCTTTCCCGGTAACTATTCGCTGTAAATGGGACGGCTCCGTCGCCGCAATAAGCCTCCTTCCCGATTTGAAAATACGGTCCGGATTTCGGCGAGAATGGAAAGGTCGATTTCTTCGGGAGTCGCTGCTCCCGTATCCAGTCCGGCGGGGCTGTAGGTTCGCTGGAGCTGAGAATCCGACAGGGGCTGTGCGGCTTCTTCCATCCGCTGAATCATCTTTTCGAATCGCTTGCGGGGACCCAAGAGGCCGATGTACGGAACCGTCGTGGTCGTTACGTAGCGATGGTAATTCCGGTAATCCGTCTCCAGGTCGTGAGCCATGAGGATCACGGCAGTATAGTCGTCGGGCTGTACTTCGGTATCTTTGGCTAATACGGCATCCGCCCACTGAAAGAGTACTTTGTTGATTTTCTGCGGATTACAGAAGACCGTCGTCAGCCAGCCCAGTTCACGGGCCTGTCGTACCAGCGGGTAAATGTCATAATTGCCGCCGTGAATAAACAGGTGGATGGGTGGCAGAATCACTTCCAGCAATACGCAAACCGAGCCAAAAGAGCCCGAAAATTCCTGCGTATGCGACTTCTGACTGTGCAGGGTCGTATGAATCGATTCGCTCAACGCAGGCAACAGTTCCTGAACCGGGAAAAGGGCAGCGAACGAATCGGCGTCCTCAAACCGGTAAACCGAACCCAGCGGTAAGGTGTCCGACTGACTTTCCGTAACGGTTACGACTACGGAAGGACTGCGGCGATGAATCAACGGTTCCAGCTGTAACACCGCATTCGACGGATCATCCGCATTCAACGGACTCAGCAGTACGTCAATAATGCCATTACAACCCAGCCCCACGCCGATCTGGTAGGGATCGTCGTCGGTGGTATCGTAGGTGACGATGGCAGCTTTTCCGGTAAACATGGCCAAACGGGCCCGTTTCAGAGCATCACCTTCCAGACAACCACCTGAAATGCCACCCACCCACTGGCCATCTTCGGTGACCAGCATACGGGCACCCACCCGTCGGTAGGAGGAACCCTCCACCCGAACGACCGTCGCCAGAGCGGCCTTTGTGGTCGTAAAATCAATCTTTTTATAGTGGTCGAGAATGGCTCTTATTTCTTTCATAGCAATAGGGACCCGCTTACTTAGGGACTAGGCGGGCATCCGACTTATTTCCCCAGGCGTACTTTTACGCCTCCAAAGAAAGTACGATCCGTCGCCGGTTCAAAATAGCGACCTCCGGCGGCATTGATCTGTATGTTGGCAAAATAGCGTTGATTCAGAAGATTGTTGATGCCCACGAACGGTTCCAGTGACCAATTGTTTCGCTTGATCTGCCAGCCCAGTCGCAGGTTGAGTAAGGAATACGCATCCGTCCGAACGGCATTGGCATCGTCGGCGTAGAAGGTACCGTTCCGGCGAAACTGCACAATGCCGTAGAAACCGGCGGGTCGGAAATACCGTACTTCGGCGTACCCAAAATGCGGCGGAATCCCCGGCAACTGATTGTTATCGAACGTACCCGAAGTAGTACTGTAATTGAGGTATTTGAAATTGGAATACGTATAGTTGACGAAAGCCGTTAGCCCTTCGGTAACCTCTGCGGTAAGCCCCAGTTCTACGCCCCGGCGACGGGAGTTGCCGGCGTTTCGGTAGAACGTACGGCCCGGAAACTCAGTCAGCTGATACGGTACAATTTCACCGCGAACATTGACCTGAAAAACGGCGGCGTCTACTTTCAGCCAGCCAAACGTAGCTTTCGTACCCAATTCGTAATTGTAAGCCCGCATAGGGCCTAACTCCGGATTGAAACCGCCCAGGTTACTCGGATTATTGCCGAGTTCCGTCAAGGCGGGCGTTTCAAAGCTGGTTGAAAAATTGGCGTATACGCTGCGTTGCGGCTGATATTCCCAGTTCAGGCCCGCCGTGGGGCTAAAACGCTGGTAGGTGCGACGACCCGACTGATCCGCATCATTCAGGAAACGGTCTTTTACTTTCAATTGAATATCATCGTAACGGGTACCTACCGTCAGGGCTACGTTTTTACCGAAGCCAAATTCCTGCAACAGATATGCTCCGATGTTGCGAAAGGTTTCCACCTGATTAAGCGTTTCAGCACCACTGCGGCCCTCCTGATTGTCGTTTCGTTTACGGTTATCCTGCTGATTTTCAAGATCAACACCCGCTTTTAAACGGTACGAAACCGAACCAAACTGATCGGTATACTGATAGCTGGCTCCGCCGCCCGTAAAGTTTCGGATGAACTGCACATTGCCACCCGCCTGAAAAGCAAGCCGATTTTCGAAATCGCGGTTGGTCCAGAAGGCCCGGGCCTGTACCTGGTGTTTGGTACCCAACGACTGATCATACACCACGGCGGTGCGGTGCTGCGTGGCTCCCGAGAACGCCTGGAACTGTACGTTTTGCGGACGAGCCATCCGGCGGTTCTGTTCCACCTGCTGCATCGTCAGACCACCGGGGTCCTGAGCGGTGTTTTTCGCAAAGTTGTACAGAAGGGTTAGTTTGGCCGTAGCACTGAGTTCATGCTGGAATTTTACGTTGAAAAGCCAGTTGTTCATGGCGGCGTACTCGCGATACCCGTCCTGCTGATTGCGACTGGCATTGATGAGCAGGGACGAACGCTGCCATTTCTGACCGACCTTGATCTGGTACCGCTGAAATCCGTAACTGCCCGCAACGGCCTGAGCCTCGGCGAAGTTGCTGGTCGGCGTTTCAGTGGTGTAGGAAAGGATACCTCCCGATGCATTTCCGTACAAGGCCGAGGACGCTCCCCGAATGACTTCCAGCTGGCCCAGACTGCCCACGTCGAAATTATTGACTTTCGCCTGACCGTCGGGCGTGGATTCGGGAATGCCGTCGAGCAGAACTTTCAGGCCCCGAATGCCGAAAGAAGAGCGGGCTCCGAAACCCCGGATGGAAATGCGTAAATCCTGAGCGAAGTTGTCTGGATTCTGGGCAAATACGCCGGGGATAGCACCCATGGCATCGAATAACGAAAGCTGCGGCTGTCCCACCTGCAAGCGATACTGACTCAGCACCGATACGGCAAAGGGGCTACGGTTTTCGGCCACATTCAGTCGCGTGGACTGGATTTCAACGGGGTTCAGATTTCGCGTACGAAGGCTGTCCGATTGAGCCCACGTAAAGAAGGGTATACCAACAAAAAGTAAAGCAAGACGCATAAGAGGACGGAGGGCAATCCGTGTGAATAGATTTTGATACAGGAATAACTTTCAATCAATGCAAATCGTTTTATCTTATAAATAGAATAAATTGGATATTGTCGTTATCTTTCGGCATTAGAGATAAAGCTCTCACCCTTAAGATTTTAATGCTATGAAATCGGATTCACTGTTTGATCTCAGAAGTCATTTAAAAAATCGCCGGCTCGATCAGGTGGTTGAAAACCGAACGGCCTATACGCTGGATACGGCGGAACTTACGATCTACGAAACCCATGCTCAGGCCGAGGCCGTTGAACTAACCTTCCATAACCCGGTACTGACCAGCATGATTCGCGGTAAAAAAGTCATGCGTCTGGATGATACGCCGGACTTTGATTACCACCCCGGCGAGTCGGTACTGGTACCGAGTGAAAAAACCATGCGAATCGATTTTCCGGAAGCTACGTTTCAGCGTCCGACGCAGTGTCTGGCTCTGGCGATTGCTCAGGATGAGATTACAAAATTTACGAACCAGCTCAACGAAACGGTTCCGTTGATTGATTCGACTTCGGGTTGGCGGTGGTCGGAAAGCAGTTTTTATTTTTCCAATACCTCAACGATTAACGCACTGATTGCCCGGCTCATCGACATTTTCACCGAAAACAATCCAGCTAAAGAATTCTTCGCCGATCTGGTACTGAAGGAACTGACCATTCGGCTCATCCAGACGCAGGCCCGTCGTCTGCTGCTGGATCAGGGACAAAAGCAGACCAGTACCAATCGCTGGGCCTATATCACCCAGTACATTCAGGAAAACCTGCACACGGCCTTCAACATACGTCAACTGGCGGATAAGGCATGCATGAGCGAGCCTAATTTCTATCGGCAGTTCAAGGCTCAGTTTGGCCTGTCGCCGCTGGAATTTATCAATCAGCAACGCATCCGGCTGGCTCAGCAATTACTGAAGACTACCAGCCGCAGCGTCAGTGACATCAGCGTAACCTGCGGATTCAATAACCTCAACCACTTCCTGAAACTTTTTAAACGGTACAACCAGCTGACGCCGTTGCAGTATCGAGCTTCGGGGTTGGTTTGATAGTGTTTGGGTAGTTTGAATAGGTTTGATCAGGTTTGAAGCAGTTTAAAGTTTGAAAGGGTTGTAGTCGCTTGAGTGCTATAATCAGGCTTAGTGGGTTTCGTGAGGTTTACATTTTGATCAGCTATAGTTCTGAGTTGGTACTTAAACCATTTGATCAGGTTTGAAGCAATTGCAAACTGCTTCAAACCTGATCAAACTTTTTTCAAACTATGGCAACTCTTTCAAACCCATGAACCTATCTCACACCCCAAACGTGTTCAAGCCTTAAACTTTATCAAACTACTCAAACTTGAAACCTGCTCAAATCCTCTTCCCCTCAATTTGATAGAATCGTTCTCTTGCTTTGATAGGATCATTCCAACAAAAAATGGTGTATTACCCGAACTTTGTGGTAGTAAACCTCTTAAACACGATTAATATGGAAGCGACACTCGAGGCTCCAGTTCGGACGGATCATCCGACTTTTAAAGAACGATACGAAAATTTCATTGGTGGCAAATGGGTAGCTCCGGCTCGTGGTCAGTACTTCGATAATATTTCTCCCGTTGATGGTAAGGTGTTCTGTCAGGTAGCCCGTTCGACTGCCGAAGATATAGAAAAGGCTCTGGACGCGGCTCATGCGGCTTTTCCGATCTGGTCCAAAACGTCGGTAGCCGCCCGTAGTAATGTGCTGCTGAAAATTGCCGACCGGATTGAACAGAATCTGGAGTATCTGGCGAAAATAGAAACCATTGATAACGGCAAACCCCTGCGGGAAACCCTGGCGGCCGATTTACCGCTGGTCGTCGATCATTTCCGGTACTATGCAGGGGTCATCCGGGCGGAGGAAAGCTCGGTGGCTGAACTCGATTCCACAACCGTTTCATTGAATATCCACGAACCCATTGGCGTAGTCGGACAGATCATTCCCTGGAATTTCCCGCTGCTGATGGCTACCTGGAAAGTGGCTCCGGCTCTGGCAGCGGGCTGTACCATCGTGCTGAAACCCGCCGAACAAACGCCGACCAGTATTCTGATCCTGATGGAACTGGTGGGTGACTTATTACCCGAAGGCGTACTAAACGTAGTAAACGGATTCGGACTGGAAGCGGGTAAACCACTCGCTTCGTCGAATCGGGTGGCGAAGGTTGCCTTTACGGGCGAGACGACCACGGGCCGCCTCATTCTGCAATACGCCGCTGAAAACCTGATTCCGGCTACGATGGAACTGGGAGGGAAATCGCCCAACATCATTTTCCCGAGTGTGATGGACAAGGACGACGAGTTTCTGGATAAAGCCGTGGAAGGAGCCGTACTGTTCGCTCTCAACCAGGGTGAAATCTGTACCTGTCCTTCGCGTTTGCTGGTACACGAATCGATTTACGAGAAGTTTATTGAGAAAGTCATCGCCCGAACCAAAGCGATCAAAATGGGTAGTCCGCTTGCCCCGGATACCATGCTGGGAGCCCAGGCTTCGAAAGATCAGTATGAGAAGATTCTGTCGTACATCGAAATTGGCAAGCAGGAAGGAGCTGAAGTATTGACGGGTGGAGCAGCGTTCCATCAGAATAGCGGACTGGAAAACGGCTACTACATTCAGCCGACCATTTTGAAAGGACACAACAAAATGCGGATTTTCCAGGAGGAAATCTTCGGCCCGGTCTTGTCCGTAACCACCTTTAAGGATACGGAAGAAGCCATCGCCATTGCCAACGACACGTTATACGGTCTCGGTGCTGGCGTCTGGACCCGCGATGCTCACGAACTCTATACGGTACCCCGGGCCATTCAGGCGGGCCGCGTATGGGTCAACTGCTACCACGCGTATCCGGCTCACGCTCCGTTTGGTGGATACAAGAAATCAGGTTTCGGTCGGGAAACGCACAAAATGATGCTGAGCCACTACCGCCAAACCAAAAACATGCTGATTTCCTACGATAAGAATAAGTTGGGATTCTTTTAACCGAGTTTTCAGTTTGCGGTTTTCTGTTTTCAGTTG
>NZ_NMPS01000053.1:0-13065 GCF_002261125.1 Siphonobacter sp. BAB-5385
GGTGGGCGTGCCGGCATGGAATGCATACGGACTGAAAAACCAGCCGCCTCAGCGGGACGAAGTTGTGGTCCGGTAATCTAGCAAACTTCATTACGAAATGACCAACCGTCTCAGCGGGACGAAAACAGTACTGTCCTTGAATAAAATATACGATGGTTTTGAGCAGATGCTTAACCGCCTATATCTCACTTTGAACCATGTAGGTCGTACCAAGACAAAAATTATTCTAAAAAAAATAAATTTTTTACTGGATAAGTCACATGAATTACGTCTTGTGTATCGAAGGGTCTTTCGATCCCCACCTTCTCACCGTATTCCTAATACGACTTCAGAACTACGCTGATTATGAACAAACACGTACCTACTCGCCGCAGGTTGTATGAATACCTGCAGGCTTGCACCATTGGTTTTTTCCTGTTGCTGAGCCTGACCGGTCAGGCTCAGACATCCAGAACCCTCACGGGTACCGTTACGGATGAAACCGGAGCCACCTTACCCGGCGTGAGCATTCTTCGAAAAGGCTCGCAGCAGGGAACCACCACCAACGAAGAAGGAAAGTATCGACTCACCTTCAGTGAAGAAGGAGCTACCCTCATTTTTTCTTACGTAGGTTATACGCCACAGGAAGTCGCTGTAGGAGCCGGATCGGTGTTGGACGTCGTATTAAAAGCCGATTCCAAAGCTCTTTCGGAAGTGGTCGTTGTGGGTTACGGCACCCAGAAAAAAGCGGAGGTAGCCACCGCCGTAGGTAGTATTGAAGGAAAAACGATCGCCGATCGGGGTACGGTAAGTCCGCTGCAAGGGGCTCAGGGTCAGATTGCCGGGGTGGATATTTCCGCCGGTTCGGGCCGGGCCGGAGCGAGTTATTCCGTCCAGATTCGGGGTCAGAACTCCCTGGCGGGTGGGCAGCCGTTGTACGTAGTGGATGGCGTTATTGTTCCCGATATCAACTTTCTCAACCCACAGGACATTGCCAAAATGGACGTGTTGAAAGACGCCGCCTCAACGGCTATCTACGGTTCACGAGGTTCCAATGGGGTAATTCTGGTGACGACCAAGGGCGGTTCAAGTGCCAAAGGTCGCACGACGATTTCCTACGACGGTTACGTGGGGATTCGGGAAGTGGCCCGGATGCCGAACTTCATGACGGGTCCCGAATGGTGGGAGTATCGCCAAAACACGTTTATCTCTCCCGAACTCATTGCCGGACGAACTAACTACGATAACACCATCGGTAGCCTGGGAAACCCAGTGGTGCAACAACGTGTAGCCAATGGTGATTATACCAACTGGCGGGATTTAGTACTGCGGACGGGTACGCAAATGAACCACTGGCTGACCATTTCAGGAGCGAGTGAAAAAAATACCGTGCAGTATTTGATTGGTGCGGGTTACCAGAAAGAAAAAGGTAACCTTTTGCAGGAAAGTCTGGATCGGTACAACTTCAAAGCCAGCGTGGATGGCCGGATGAATGACCACTGGTCGGCCGGAATGAGCGTTAACTTCTCACTTTCGGACATTGAGCGGGGTAGTGATGACGCCGTCCGGAATGCCTTCAACATGGCTCCGATTTTCAGTCCCTACGATGCGAATGGCAACCTGATGTTCCGGCCCGGACAAATTCCGGTACCCAATTCCACAACCATTTCGAGTTTTACCAGTACGGTAAACCCTTTGCTGGAAATTCCCAATACCGAGAACAACAACCGCCGCTTGTTCGGGGTCGGAAATCTCTATTTGCAGTATGCTCTGAATGACTGGCTGGAATTACGCTCGACGTTTTCGCCGAGTGTAAATTTCGAGCGGAACGGTCGGTACTGGGGTTCGCTGACCGGCGTAGGCGATGGCCTTCTACCCGATGCTCAGCGTTCTAATGCCCAGTCGCTTTCCTACATCTTCGACAATATCGCGACCATCCGTAAAAACTTTGGTGATCACCGCTTTACGTTCACGGGTCTGTTCAGTATGCAGAAGGACCGTTTCGAAGGCGATGGACTACGAGTGAATGATCTGCCCTTTAACTCTTCGTACTACAACCTGGGTTCTTCCACCAACCGTCAGTCGGGTACGAGTTACTTCCGGCAGGTGTCGATTCTTTCCTACATGGCCCGTGTGAACTATGTCTTCAAAAATCGCTACTTCGCTACGCTGGCTACGCGTTGGGATGGTTCGTCCAAGCTGGCCGAAGGGCATAAGTGGTCAACGTTCCCTTCACTGGCGGTGGGCTGGCAGTTGTCCGAAGAAAACTTCCTGAAATCAGCCAACTTTATTTCGGATCTGAAACTCCGCGTGAGTGCCGGTATTGCGGGGAACAACAACAACATCAGTGCGTACGAAAGCCAGATGAACCTGAGCGATCCCACCTTCTACGATTATGGTGGAACGGTTGCTCTGGGCTACGGCCCCAGCCGACTGCCCAACCCGGTCTGACCTGGGAACGTACCCGTGAGCTGGATTTTGGTCTGGATTACGGATTTTTTAACGGTCGGATTTCTGGTACGCTGGATGTCTACAACAAGATTTCGCGGGGCATTTTGATGAATCGTGATATTCCCATCGAAACGGGCTGGTCGTCGATTAAAGACAACGTAGGATCCGTACGGAATAAGGGCATCGAGTTTTCGTTACGGACCGTGAACGTCTCGACGAAAAACTTTACCTGGAGTACCTCATTCAATTTCGCCCGGAATAAAAACGAGATTGTCGATCTGCTCGATAAGAAAGAAGATCTGGTGGGAAACTGGTGGTTTATTGGCCGACCCATCAACGTAAATTACACCTACGTGTTTGACGGCATCTGGCAGGAGAGCGAACGCGAACTGGCCGTTAAGTATGGCCAGTTACCGGGTCAGGCTCGCGTCAAGGATTTGAATAATGACGGCAAGATTAGTAGTGCGAACGACCGGGCCATCATTGGTCAGAAAGACCCGAAATGGACGGGAGGCTTTTCGACGCAGTTTACGTATAAAAACTTTGATCTGTCGGCCTCGATGTTTGCCCGCCAGGGAGCCCAGGTGTATAGTGCCTTCCACAGCATTTTCCTGAACTACTCCGATCGCGGTACGAACAAAATCTACGAAGACTATTATATGGCCGATAATAAGGTGACGCCTTCCCGGGTATCCAATACCTATCCCATGCCGAATAACATCGGTCCTTACTGGGCGGGTGTATCGGGCGTCGGCTATTACAAAGATGTATCCTTCGTGAAAGTTCAGAATATCGTATTAGGCTACACGTTACCGACAACGCTGGTGGATAAAATCGGTGTGAAAAGCCTGCGGGTGTACGCCAACGTGCTGAATCCTTTTGTCTGGACGAAGTACAACGGCTTTGATCCTGAATACGCCAGCGGTATTGATCCGACCACGACTTCTAACGTGTCGAATACCACCACGGGCAATATCAATAACACGGGTCCGAGCACCATTACGTATCAATTTGGTCTGAACCTCAAATTTTAAACGACCATGAAATCCATAAAAGTAGCCGCCCTCCTGATTGGTCTGATGCTGACGGCTGGCGGGTGTAATGATTTTCTGAAGGAAGAAAATAAATCGAATATGGTGTCCGACGAGTACTACGCTACTTCGGAAGGATACGAAAAACTCATCAATGCGGCGTACTCGTCCATGCGATCGGTGTACAGCCAGCCCTGGGTATTTTGTGCGGGAACGGATATGTACGTGGAAGGCCGCAGCCAGCAGCCCGTGGGCCTGAGCGAATACCAGAACCTGATTCCGGATGACGGCGAAGTGCTGAACTTTTACACCAACGTTTACCAGTCCATTCAGGTGTGTAATACGGCTCTGTACTTCAACGATAAAACGGCATCAACGTCAACGCTGGCGAACCGCAAGGGAGAAATTCAGTTTCTGCGGGCTTACGATTACTTCCTGCTCGTGCAAACCTTTGGCGGCGTAGCTCTGGTAACGGACCGTTTTACGCAACCCGTGGAATCATTTTCGCGGGCCTCGGCTCAGGAGGTGTACGCCTTTATCATCAAAGAAATGACCGAAGCCCTGGAATTGGTACCCGAAACGACGCCCAATTTTGGTCGCGTCACCAAGCGGGCGGTTCGGCACATGCTGGCTAAAATTCACCTGACGCGGGGCTACGAAAGCTTTGGAACGGCGGATGATTTTAAAACGGCGGCGACCTACGCAGATGCGGCCATTCAGGGTCAGGGACTAACGCTTTCCTTTGAAGACGTGTTTTTCCCCGGTAACGAAAAGAATGCCGAAATTCTATTCTCCATTCAATGGGATGCCGCTTCGCTGCCCACGGCCAACTCGGGCGGTAATACGCAGGCGGCTTATTTTGGGCCGTACTTCGGTGGTCAGGGTGGGGTAGAGGGCTATCCGTATCGAACCTATACCCTGTGTCCAACGATGTATACGTTCGACCTGTTTACGGAAACGGATGCTCGGTTCGACGCCACGTTCATGGTTCAGTTCTACCAGCGGTATTACGATTACTATACGCGTCGAACGGAACGTAATCAATTGAACGTGAAGTATTATTATCCACCCAAATGGGCCAACAGTCCGGCCGCTATTGCGGCCTGGAAAGCCGCCGACCCTACTCGCCGAAATAACGCCGTGGTGTATCCGTATTCAGGAACGCTCTGGGAAGCCAGCCGCACGGTTGTACTAGATAATTACACGCCTTCCGTGAAAAAGTTCGACGATCCCTCGGCTCAGTTTGGTAGCAATACCAGCACGCGGGATCTGTTCGTGGCCCGTCTCGGAGAAACGTACCTGCTGGCTGCGGAAGCGTACTTTAAAATGGGTAATCTGGCTCTGGCCGCGGATCGTATCAATGTAGTACGCAAGCGGGCCGCTAAATCAGGAGCCGAAACCAGTATGCAAATTCAGTCTTCGGACGTAACCCTTGATTTTATTCTGGATGAACGGGGTCGCGAGCTGGTGGGTGAGTACCACCGCTGGTTCGACCTCAAGCGGACGGGTACCCTCATGACCCGGGCCCGGATGTACAACAAGGACGTACGGAAGTGGTTTGATAACGGCATCAATCCGTTTATGGGGGCTGGTAATCAGCCGAAACTGCTGCGACCCATTCCGACAAGGGCTCTGGATCTAAACCAGGGAGCCTTTGCTCAGAATCCGGGATACTAAGGTTGCTTTCATCGGTTCGAACCGATGCCCTACTTTTCCTACATGAGTTGTTTGGGAAAAGTAGGGCATCGTCATTTTTGTATCTGGCCACGGGAGGGCAGCCGAACCCTATAAAAGCATCAACGCTAAACCATTCATTAGAAACAGATGCGGAAATCAGCCGGGTAGATTATACTTGTAAGAATTGCCTGTTTCTGACGGGAAACGGTTTTTCGCAGAATCCTTATCCCCTATATGATGCGGTACTGAAGTGTTGGACAGAACACAGCAAGGTATCCTTTATCCGCATCTCAGATCATCGCACGACTTGTAATCTTCAGGAAGTCAACCTGTCTGATCCCGAGCAACACGTATTGAATTCCAGTCAGCTAAAAATAGTCGAACGCCGCAATGGCGATCTTTTTTGAACCGTATACAGATTGAAACACTGATCCGTACAAAACCGGAATACCGGCTCAAAGCTCGGGTTCGATTTGTTTTCGAAGCAAGGGTATTATGATCAGAAGGGCAATACGAGTCACTGGCGACGGCCCCGGAACAAATACAGAAACGTATACGGAATCGTATGGATTTTTTCAAGTGATTCAACCCGATCCATTTATAACGTCTATGAATTCCAAAACCAGGAATCGACCAGTTTGATGCTGTTTTTTCTGGAAAAATACGGTCTTTCCAGATGGCGGCGGGTTCATTCTATCTCAGTAAGTATTTTCTGAAACTCCGCAGGTACATGAACCTTTAATGGAAGGTACGATCAATCACCTTTCCTTATAAGAAAACCGTACTTAGTTACATGAATGAATTTGCGGGAAAAAGAACGTCGTTCATGCGTCACCTGGACATAAAAAAGCCTATCCGTAATGACAGATAGGCTTTTATAGTAGCATACTCAGTCGTCAGAGCCGCCACTCGTCGGACCAAAGCTGCGATACGAAGATACCAGTCACGTCCGAATGAAACGGGGTGTGTTCAACCAGACGGCAACATTCGTTTACGATTTAGGGCAATTTCCTGACTGAAGCGGCCATTTAACGTAATCCTATACGTTAAATGGCCGCTTTTCTGTTCAACTTTAGTCGGGCAGTAAGCCCTTTGACTGTGCTCTGGGCTACTACCGTTTACAAGGGGTGGCGTTCATTTGGCGTTAAGGATACATAAATCGTACCAAGGTTTTTTTCAAGCTGATCAAATTTCGTCATGGCTGTAATGGGCAGAATCCAGGCTTTTTGAGCCAGCAGTCTGGTCAAGGCCATCGGATGGTGATTGGATGGTAGCAAATCAACCAGAACGGTATTTATCTTTCGATTTTCGGGAGTAAAACGGGGAATGGTGCTGCGAAAATGCGTGACATCAAAGGGAGCTTTGGCGTGAATGGTATCCGTCAAAAAACCTTTATCCAACGGTTATGAGGAATTAGAAAACCCCTGATTTATGGAAGAAAGCCCAGGGCATCTCTGGTTTAAGTTTATCTACTTATTCGATGACAAATTTTGCAGCTGTTTATTGTATAAAGGGGTTAGGTTTGACCGGCTAAATGTTAGGTGGACGTTTAAATACTATGGATTTCTACCAAAAAACAGGTAATTTTTACTGAGCGGAGTGAATTTGTAGTAGTAAAACTACATAAGTATTCAATAAATACTATTTGTGCTTCCCTAGATAAAAGATAAGTTTGCCAAGTCTTTTTGTTGAAGACCTTAATCCACCTTAACGAAGCATTCATTAGTTTAAACCGCTACTTATGGATCGTGTCCACCTGGCTTGCCCTGGTTCGATAGCTGTACAGCTACGCTCTTATTCTTTTTCGTTAGTCCATTTTTTGACTGCACTCTTCCATAGGCCTCTTTTCAGAAAAAAGAGGCATTGCTGCTTTCCCATTGAATAAATGGGTCGACGCATTTCCTGTTGAATTTTACCAGACCATTCTATTCATATGCATCGGACTTGAAATAAAAGTCCTCAAACACTCCCGTTTGTTTCTATACCCTTATCACCAAAGATTACCCTTGATGTAATCTTTTCAGGTCCCTTTGTGCCCTTATCATACTCCTTCAACTAATCAGTACGCCGTGTTCTGATCACCGATTGCTTTTGCCTGAATCCACCCCAATTTCAATTTATACATCATTTATTCAAATCAATGTTTCATGGTTAAACAACTATTACTCTTTTCCTTCTTGACCGCTTCGGCCCTCTTTTCGGTCTCTGCCCAGCAGAAACCCAGAGGGACGCAGGACGGGCTGAAGGAGAGTAGCCCGCCGCCTGCCAAGCAGGCCCAGGCTGCCCGGTGGTTGAGACAGGACCGGTCGGGTTTTACCGAAAACAAGGGCCAGTTTCTGGACCAGACGGGTAAGCCTAATCCCGCCGTTAAGTATCTGCTCCACATGCCCGGCCTCAACGTTCAGTTGCGGCCTTCCGGCTTTAGCTACGATACGTATGCTCAGAAGGGTTCCTCGAAAAAGACCGGGTTTCACCGCGTGGACGTTGAACTCGTCGGGGCGAACCCCAACGCTTTGATGACTACCGGACCGGCTATTTCCCAGCCCGTCAACGTGATCAACGAACACGGATCGTTTACTAATATCCGTAAGTTCCAGTCGGTTACGTATCATGAAGTGTATCCGGGCATTGACCTGGAATTTGTGGCTCAACCGGGAACGAAGAAGCCCGTTGAGTACAACTTCATCGTTCGGCCGGGAGGAGACGCCTCAACGATCAACCTTCGCTACCAGGGGGCCAAAACAACCACCCTGCAAAACGAGCGGGTCGTCATGTCCCTGAACCACGGCAAGCTGTCGGAAAATATTCCCGCCAGTTGGATCAAGCAGAATCAAAAGCCGGTACGCGTGCACTACAAGGCTCTGGGTTCGGATGTGTACGCCTTCAACGTACCCGCCTACGACAAAACTCAAACGCTGGTCATTGACCCCACGCCGAATCTGGACTGGGCCACGTATTACGGAGGAACCGGTAATGAAACCCTGTATTCGATTGAAAACGATGACAGCGGAAACGTTTACGTTGTGGGGGTTACGACCAGTCCCAATACTATTGCTTCTGCGGGTGCTCAATGGGGTACTTTGACCGGAGCAAGCGATGCCTTTATTGCAAAATTCAACAACCAGGGGCAGCGGGTCTGGAGTACGTATTTTGGGGGATCTGGTGGTGACCTAGCAACCGCTGTTGCGTTCAGTAAGGGAGAGCTTTATGTAGCAGGAACTTCTAACAGCGATGGTCTAGCCACGCCAGGAGCTTATCAGAGTACTAGAATTGGTAGTACAACAAACAGTTACTTTGCCAAATTTAACGCCTCAACCGGAGCCAGAACCTGGACCACCTATGCAGGCGACGCAACGGGCTGGCTGACTCCAAGTCACATGACCGTAGACGAAACCGGAGCGTTTTACGTAGTAGGTATCGCAAGAATCATAAGTAGTGCAGTAGACAATCCAGGTGGGTTTGGCACGCCGGGCACGTTTCGTCCTACTGCGAGAAATACGTATCCATCTTGTCTAGTAAAGTATACTGCTTCAGGTACGAAAGCCTGGGGCACTTTTCTTGAAAACAGCACTACTACTCCAAACGTCTCCTCTGGGGTAGTGGTGGATGCGGAAGGCAACGTTTATGTGACGGGGACCTCTATAGGAACCGGATCTACAGCCAACTATTACAAGGAGCTGGTTGGGGGTGTTTCTGAAGGACAGATCCGACAAAACATAGATGGGTTTATTTTGAAATTGAATCCGACCAGCGGAACCCGGATCTGGGGAAGATACGTGGGCGGACCCGATCATGACCGAATACACGGTATCGCTCTGGATAAAGCAAGAGCTCGTATCTATGTCGTAGGGGGTACGAGTAGTACGACAGGGATTGCTTCAGCAAATGCCTTTCGTACTAGCTTGGGAAATCCAAACAGAGACGGCTTTTGGGCCAGCTTTGATCTGAATGGCATTTATCAGCAAGGCACGTACTTGGGTGCCCAAGCGGGTGATACATATTTATCCGGAGTCCGGCTGGATGCCCAGGGGAATCTGCTGGTATCTGGGACTACCACTACAACTACCGGGGAACTAGCCAGCGATTGTAGCTATCAGCCCATGCCAGGGGGAGGTGAAGATCTGGTCATCAACCGCTTTGACGTCACGTCTGGTCAACGCATCTGGGGTACGTATCTGGGCAATGCAGCCGATGAAATGGTGGTGGAAAGTAATACTAGCCCTACTCGCTACAATACTTTAGCCATCGATCCCCAGGGTAATCCTATTATTGCGTTTTACGTACCCGCCGGTAGTGCAGGCCATGCCACGTCCGGTTCTTACCAGTTTAGTTCCAATGGAGGTACGGATGCAGTGATTGCCAAGTTCAATTCGCAAGGGCTGCCCGATAACTTTACGACTTCTGCCAGTACCCTTTCACCCCTCACGCAAAACGCCTGTATCCTGGGAATTCCCGGTATCATTACGGGTAGTGCCGTTGAGGTGACGAGTCCCTCTACGTTCCAGGGCAAGGTGTTCTACCAATGGCAAAAGGCCACGAGTGCCAACGGCCCCTGGGAGGATCTGCCCGGCGAAGTTTTCAAAGACTTACAGCCCCTGGCTTCTCAAACGACGCTCTACTACCGCCGTCAGGTCAAAGTCTGCGATCAGCAAGTCATCGCGACTTCGCCCGTAGCCTCGGTAGTGATCGGAGCCAATGCCGCTCCCATTGCTAGTGCCAATGGCCCGCAGTGGTTTGTTTGTGGTACGGGTGCCAATACCGTAGCTCTCAACGGCAGTGCCACGGGCGGTACGGGTAATTTTACCTACCAGTGGTTTGCCGGAAGTACGTCGACGGGTTCACCGGTAGCCACTACGGCCACCTTCACCACACCCGCCGTTACGGAGGCTACCACCTACACCTTACAAGTCAAAGACGGAGCCGGTTGTTTTGATATTGATCAGGTAACGGTTGTTCCCGCAGTGGCGAATGCCGGTGGTAGCAAATCCGTCTGCCAGGGCAGCGGTGGCGTACAGTTAGGGACGGCTCCCGTAGCCAGCTCTTCGGTGACGTACGCCTGGAGCGTGGTATCAGGCGGTGCCCTGAGTACCTTAAGCTGTACCACCTGTGCTCAACCCATTGCTAATCCTAGCGTAGCTACTACCTACCGATTGACCG
The DNA here is from genome assembly GCF_002261125.1 of Siphonobacter sp. BAB-5385. Classification (NCBI taxonomy): domain Bacteria; kingdom Pseudomonadati; phylum Bacteroidota; class Cytophagia; order Cytophagales; family Cytophagaceae; genus Siphonobacter; species Siphonobacter sp. BAB-5385. The sequence continues at coordinate 10,296 of NZ_NMPS01000053.1, forward strand.
TAAGTGTTAAGCAGAAAAATGGCACGGTTTGTACCACCACCAGTGAAGTAACGGTTACGCCCGTAGCGGCTCCCAGCAACACAGTGGCCTTTGCCGGTTCGGACAAAACCATTTGTAAAAATCAATCGGTTCAACTGGGCGGCACCGCCGATGCTAATTTTGCCTATACCTGGACTTCGGGTCAGTACCTGAGTAGTTCTCAGGTTGCCAATCCCACATTTAGTGCGGGTACGGCTGCCGTAGCTAATGGTTTCATTGATTATACGGTTAATGCCGTGAAGGATGCCTGTGTTTTTACCGATCAGGTACGGGTGTCGGTGATCAATTCTCGGATCACCAATCAGGATGAAACCGTTTGTGGTCCCGCCTGGTCGTCGCATCTGGATGAAGACAATGCTCCGGGAACAACCTACACCTGGAGTATCGTCAGTGGCGATGGTGTTATTCTTCAAACTTCAAATAATGGGAAGAATGCGTACCTGAAAAGCAATGCGGGCGTGACCCGTTTTCGCCGGACGACGACCCTGAATGGAGTTGCCTGTACAGCGGATGTGCTGATCCAGCCTTGCTCGGGTAACAGCTGTAATTTCGACATCGTTACCTTGTCTAATCAGGGTTGTCCGAAAGTATTCGGCAGTACGGTATTGCGGCTGGGAACTACCGTTGGCAACAGTTCGAATTATAACTTCTCGTGGAGTCCTGCCAATCTGGTCGATAACCCAACGGCGGCTACGGTCACGATTACCTCCACGCAGCAGGCCACCATTACAGTCACGATCACCAACAAGTACGATGCGTCCATCAGTTGTAGTGAATCGATTGTGATCAACCCGCCGGGATGGTCGCTACCCGTGTTTACGGCTGCGGATAAATACACGTGTCCGAATGTACCCGTACAGATTGGCAATAGCCCGCTGGCTGGTTTCAACTACGCCTGGACTCCGGACGAGGGGTTAAGCAATCCCAACATTGCCAATCCGCTCGCCACCGTAGCCCGGACCCAAACCTTCATCGTAAAGGTTACCGAAGCGGCTTCCGGTTGTCGGACGGCGGATACGGTACGCGTGAATGCCTCCGCTCCCGTAGCCGATGCCGGCAGAGACCGGGCCGTGTGTAATGGAGCCACGGTTACGCTGGGTACCCCCGCTCCGGCAGGGACCAACTGGGTATATTCCTGGACCCCAGCCAATGCCGCCTGGACGAATGGCACGAATGCCTCTTCGCCGCAGCCTCAGTTGCAGTTCGCTTTTTCTACGCCTCAAACGTATATTCTGAAAGTAACGGACCCCGTGTCGGGCTGTACGGATGCAGATACCGTAGTGCTTCGAAACACCGCAGCTACGGGTGAATACGCGGGTCAAAGCGTGACCACCTGTCAGGGCGTTCCTGTAACATTGGGTCGTCAGGCGGAACCGTTAGCTCAGTACGCGTGGTCACCCGCTACGGGTCTGAGTTGCACGACCTGTGCGAATCCGACGGTTACCAATCCGACGGCTACCACTACGTATACGGTTCAGGTAAGTTACCCCGGTTGTAATACGCCGCTGACCGATCAGATCACCGTTACTGTCAATACTATTACCGGTTTAAGCCTGGTGGATAAGACGCAGTGCAGCGGAGGGGTAGCGATTGGGTATGGATCGGCTAATAATCCAGCCGCACCCACTGGGGCCACCTATACGTGGTCTCCGGCTCAGGGTTTGAGCAGCACTACAGCAGCGAACCCTACGGCTACGGTTAGTCAGCGTACGACCTATACCGTAGCGGTTATGCTAGCCAATGGCTGTACCTTTACGGATCAGGTGGTGGTGACGCCTACGGCGGGTGCCGGAGCTCCGGTAACGATTTGTCCGGGTCAATCCACCGTCATTGGTACGCCGGCTATTGCGGGTGCTACTTATTCCTGGACGGGTGCAGGTATCGTGGGAGCAGCCAACGTGGCTCAGCCTACGGTAAAACCAACGGCAACGACGACTTATACCGTAAACGTTACGTCGAATGGTTGTACGTCTTCGAGTCAGGTAACCGTCACGGTTGATACTCCCGCAGACTTTACAATTACGGGCAACACCACGATTTGCCAGGGGGGGGCCACGACGTTAGGCTTAGCCGGAACACCGGCCGTGGGTACTACCTGGCAGTGGAGCCCGGTAGCGGGTGTGGCCAGTCCGACGGCTACCTCAACCGTGATTACGCCCTCGGCTACGCAAACCTACCGCCTGACGCAAACCACGCAGCCCACAGGTTGTAGCAACTTCAAGGAAGTCGTCGTGGTGGTTAATACCAATACGATTGCTGCCACGACGCAGGATCTGGCCGTTTGTGCGGGTTCGGCAAAGGCCATGCCGTTAACGGTAAGCTCAACGGGGAATTACTCGTACGTGTGGGCCCCTTCGACGGGACTTTCCGACCCCTTCAGTGCCAACCCAACCGTAACGACCTCGACGGGCCGTTTATATACGGTAACCATTACCGATAATACTTCCAAATGTCAGTTGGTACTGCCCGTCAATGTAACGGTCAATCCGATTGAAGCCTGCTATTCACCGGTAACGCTGACGGGTAACGTCTTCCACGATGCCAACGCTCTGAAGGACGTGACAGTAAATTCAACCTCTACGCAGCCGATCCCCACGGGACTATACGTAACGCTGGTAGATGCCAATGGTCAAGCGGTGAAGACCGTAGCCGTAGGTTCAAACGGAGCGTATGATTTTGGAGTAACGCCAACGGGCAATTATAGTGTCGTACTGCATCAGACGGCTGGTGG
>NZ_NMPS01000054.1:0-23898 GCF_002261125.1 Siphonobacter sp. BAB-5385
TCACTTTAGACACCCCATGCGTACAGCGGTTCAGCCCATGACAGAAGTAGGCATGGTAAGCGTAAGCCTTGTAAGAGTTACAGATGTAAACAGAGTCCGTCTTCGCTGGAGCCAGCGAGAAAAACAGGGAGAGTAGAATAGTTTGCATAGCGGTGCGGGTGATGCATTCGGCCAGAAGGGCCACTTTTTAAATTTTCATAAAAAATATGAAATAAACAAGCTGTAACTAACCTACAAGGTTGAAAGCTACAGCTTGTTACATTTATCATATCCATATTTACAAGTTCCTTAGTCAAACTTATTCACATCTATTTTTAATAATATCCTCAATTTCTTGTAAATATTTCTTATGTGTAATTATTTTTTTATCTCTAACCAATAACTTCAATAGCTCACATTCATTTCCAGCCAGATACTCTAGTAAATTAAATGCTAATTTTTGATTTACCAGAGCTAATTTAGATAGCTCATCTATAAAAAAACTTTATGTTCTTTATATTTTACTATTTCCATAAGAACATTCTTCCATTCTGAATTACTATTAGCGACTAACTTTTGGTAAAATTTATGAAACAATTTGGTATTAACTTTTGAATTTGTGATAGCATATTTTAAAGCACCTTTTAATTCTGTCCAAGTACTAAATTGGTTTACTACAAAATCAAGTAACTTCTCATTTTCAATACTAGAATCAATCAGATATTCTGCAAAGGTTCTGAGAGCAGTTTGTCTAGCACTAACAGATGAAATTATTTTATAAAGAGTTGGTGAATCAGTTTTATCTAGTTCAATATATTTTATTAGTAATCTAACTAAGGTCGTTTTATTTGCGATAGAATCAAAGTTTTTATCGACAAAATCTTCATCTCCATTTTCTAGAAATTCTATAAGAACTGATCTTTTGATTAATCCGTCATCTATCTTTTTCAATATTTTAGATGCAATAAAAGCATTTTTTTCTTTGTAATAAAAATATTTTAATATATCTAATTTTTGACTATCATCATTAGGCAATAAATCTACATCTTCATATATCTTATAGCCTTGGGCTTTGCTTTCTTCTACTAAATTTTCATAAATTTTTTTTGATCCTGATGCTAATTCCTCTGCCGCTCCTAATGGCGCTGGCCCATCGAAACCAGACTTCAACTTTAACTTTCTAAACAGGTTTTTAACAGCAGTTTCGTCAAATAAACGCGTAAGCATATCATCTTGCATTGGTGATATTAGCTCATTTATTTTCACATCATCTGTAAAAAGAACGTATATGTCTTTATTTTGCAACCAAAAGGCGGACCATTCAACGTAAGCCCAAGGTCTTTCTGCATATTTAGATGTAAGCACTAAAAGAATTGCATCACAATCCTCTAAATTTTTACGTATCTTTTCTTTCCATTTATCACCTCCCAATAAATCATATTCTGTAAAAAAAGTAACTACTTGACCATCAAAATAATCATTTACAACATTATGAATAGCTTTAGCTAATTTACTTTCATTAGAATTAAAGCTGATAAAAATTTTGTACTTTTTCATCGAATTAGGATTTAAAGGGTTAATTAAAAAATTTATTTATAAATTAAGTTTCACTTAATCGTCCGCTAAAGTTGAGTTAGCCCATTTTCTTTCTACTATCTAGTTCTTAAATAACTGTTTCAATTCTTCAATAGACAGAAGCCTGTCTTTCTTCCGGTGTACCATGGCATGACAGTTAGGACAGAGTAAAGCGAAGTCCTTATGTGGATCAGGTTTAGTAATGCCAGCCTGAGATACTGGGTTCAGGTGATGAACATGAATAAACCCCTTACCCCACTCACCATACGTTGCCTCGAAATTGAATTCACACACTGCACATGAGAGGTCCTTATAATTTAACAATACTTGTTTTCTTAAGGCCGGGTTACGCTCATAATATGTACTGAGGCGCTGCTTCTGATTTCCCTCCTGGTATTCCTGATACTCTTGAGACTCGTGAACATTTAAGGTAAGGTCCTCATAAGGATCTAACTCAGCGGTTTCTAAAATATGATCGTATATTTCTTTTGTGATAGGTCGAACACCATCCCTCCAATAGTTGCCGATCCGGCTCTCAGGTATTTGCTCATAATAAGCCCCATCAGCCAACTTAGCCAAGACAGGCTTGGTAAACTCTTGAAACTGCTGGATAGTACAAAAATGATCTCCTTTCACGCTATTAGGATCCTTCCAAACCTTACCTACTGTCCCTATACCGAAATAATGAGGCTGAGATGACATTCTATCATCTCTATACTTGGAATTCTTAAGCCCTCCTTTATAGTATATCAAGTGAGTACCCTCTTGCAAATTTTTAAGGTATCTCTTAGGGAAGTGGTATATCTCCCCCTTTCGATCATCCCACTCAGATTCGTCGTTTTCAGTAATAACGGTATACATATTTATTAAGCTAAAACGAACGCTGCTAGATAAGCCAGGTGAATGATTCCTACAGTATAAATGGCATAAATTAACAAAGAAATCCAAGGATGTTTTCTATAATCTATTCTTTCATGATCTACCTTCCAACTAAAAAACACAATACTTGTATAAAAAAATACTACTTTAAATCTTTCAATTAAATTTTTAGAACAATCAATGATAATCGATTGAACATTGTGATCTTCATTTGGAAAGTAAGTATTAAACACCTGTTTATACAATATAAAGAATATAAAGAATGATATAACGAAAGCATATAATATATTAGTAATAATATTACTTTTACTATAACCAAAACCCCACCAGTAATTCTGAAACCAGATCATAAAATCACTGAAATGTAACCAATTATGTTTAATTCTATATTTTTGATAGCTAACATCAAAGTCCCTATAACTTTCTTCCATCCCAAGATCTTTACAAGTATTCATAATTTTCTCGTATATTATTAAACCATCTTCGTATGAAGAAATAGAATCTAATTTTATTTCAAAGTTTTTACTATCAATAATTACATTTCCAGCATTTTCAACATCTAAGTGAATTTGACATTTATAATTAATATCCTTTCCATTATGATTGGATTTTAAACTGTCCGTTTTGTTATAAGTCAAATTAACTTTATATCCGTCATTTCTAAATGTGTTTTTATTAAAAAATATATCTTTAGGCAATTGACAACCTCTTACTTCAAATTTGCCATTAAAAACACTTGATATTATTTCCCATTTTTGTTTAAAAGATCCATTAATTACTCTAAAATCTAAATTAATTGTATCCTCCTCTAAACTTATTATATTTGAACTTACATCATTTAAAAATAGACTACCACCAATTTTAGATTTTTCAATATCTAACAGGTCTATCTTTCCATTCAACTCTAGACCTCTTTTAAAATTAGAAATTGATATTTCAATTTTAGGTGTAATTAACTGCATATAGATATTATCATGAGCTTTTGAATTATACCATATAACTTTACCAGCGAAAAATGGCCCCATACTTAAACCTTCAAAATCAGATTGATCAAAAACTAATTCTTGATCAAAACCAGAATCGTGTAAAATTATTCTTTTATTAAAATTAAATTTTGTAAATCTGATCATATTTGTATAATAAGTATTACTCATAACTATATCTAAATCTTGGTTTTTTCTCTTCATCAAAGTAATACCAGTAGTTATAGAATCTATAGTATTTTCATCTGAAGGTGCACGAAACACATGATCATTTAACCTAAATACTCGTGTTTTAATATTCTGAGCTGATAGACAGATAGTTATTTTGAGTAAAATAACTATTATAATCGTTACATTTTTCATATAATTTACAGTTAAAGGTTATCTATTTTAGTTGATCTTATTTTAAATAACAAATAATCAATTCATACTGCTCATCTCCTATCGTCACTACTTTAAACACAGTAGTTCCCATCTCTCCTATAATGACCGTGTGCTTCTCTACCAAAGGCATCGGCTAAGGGTAAGACTATGCCTAGCCTATCTGCAAGAAAAGATATCATCAGCTCCTGGATACTGAGGTGCTAGCAACGAGAGCTTCAAAGTAGGTGATTAGATTTTTATTCCCAGTCAATCACATATTGTGAACCGGAGGATAGTGTAGCGTTTAAAAACCTAATGCTGATACTTCCATATTTAACAAAAGTCGGAACTTCAAAAATTATATATCCTCTAACAGTACTCCCCTTTTTAACTACATAGTAAGTATTACTAGAATAACTATTGGGTACTGGCATAGCAGATAATTGAGATGATACCGCTTTATAATCCTTATTGTTCTTATCTTCTAATTCGGAATATTCATTATAAATGACAACAGTCGAATCATTTGTTAAATTAGTCAATTCAAAATCTAATCTAACCATATCGTTCTTGCTATCGCCTTTTAATCCACCAATAGGTTTAATGATATATCGATCATTTTGAATTACAGGAATGTTGTTAGTGCTAATAATTTCGGGCTTGTTAGTTATATTTGTTTGAGCTGCCGAATCACTTTTGGACAGATAAGGAATATTGGGTAACACGTCCCAATTTTTTTCAATCCAGACGGTAAAAATTGCTAAAGATATTGATCCTATGATAGCCGAGATAGTAGCACCAACTTTTAGTCTAACTTTTGTTGCATTATTATTTATTGCAGGCTTTTGGATCGGCTGGTGGTACCGGGGGTTAGCCTCCAAAGATTGACCCAGTTGATTGTTATCTCCTGTAATGCTATTCCCAGAAAAATCATTATTTATCTGGGTCGAAAACTGTTGTTTTTCTTTATAAGCTTTCCAGGCTTCTACTCCACCTTTTTCAAAGGCTTCCGTACCAGATTGAGATAAGTAATAGACATGCTTTTGGTTACGGTTTACAATTAGTCCTGAAGACACCAGCTTGTTGATAGCCTTCTGAATATTTGATGGGGTATCTTTTGTATTCGAGAGTAAGCCTTTATCATCAATAAGCGCCAATACTAAATCTTGATATAGCACCTCCTTATCAAAGGCATCATGTCCCTGATTTGTTAAGCGATATACCTTCCCCTCTTTAGTTATCAATTTCCTTTCTACTAAGTAATCAACGGCTCTATATTTTAAATCCGTGTCTTCAGAAGCTAACACCGCGATGCCTCTGCCTTTAATTTCCTCTAAAAGATTTATAGACTCTTGTAGAAGTTCTGAGTTCATAGATTTAAGTTAAGTAGTGCGTCAAGGGTAAGACGGTGTCTGGCCTATCTTCAACAAAAGCCCCTCCGAAGTTGAGAGGCTTTTACCTTATCAGACAAAATCTTACTTTTTATTTGCTTCAAGTTCTTTGAGCTCTTTTTGAAAAGCATCATAATCCGCAGAGAGCCGCCCGCCGCTTTTCTGGGGCATATACAACGCCACCATCCCTAAAGACGAACTAGTTCCTACGCCAACGGATACTTTAGGGGATACGGTGAAAAAATAAACGCCGTTAGCCGTGCCAAGTGGCTTATATCGCTCCAAGAAAAAGGTGGCTACTTCTTTGGCAAGGCTGGAATCAAAGCCGAATACTAGAGTAGAAGACGTAAGTGCATTATTTTCAAATAGGTATATTACGTTTTTGAGCTTTGAGTTTTCACCGGTAAACACCATACCCGTAGCTGTACTGGTCCCGTACTGAGTCCGGGTTTCTAAAGGCTTAAGAGCAGCCTGACTAATGCCGAACGTAATAACCGGTTCCTTACAGGTAGTATAGTAAGGTATAACCTTCACAGTACTTTCAACATTGCCGGATCCGCTCTTGGCTACAGCAGTCACTTTAGTTTCTCCTACAATTCCAGCCTCAAGTTCACCAGAAGCATCAACTTCTGCAATATCCTTGTTGGCAGAGGTCCACATGTAATCCGAAGCGGTAACGGCAGTCTCGCCCTTCTTAAGAGCGAATTGATGCGTTTCATCGTAATGAAGAGAGACCTCTGAGGCGTCTATCTTGAGAGCAGGCTCCGAAGAATCTTTGCCGCAAGCAACGAGCGTGAGTGCAAACAATAAGGGTAAGTAAGATTTCATCAATCGGCGGTGTTTGAGTTAAAGTATAGAAAAACTAATGAGTGTAAGAAGGTATGATTTTTATAATATGTGATTCAATCTAAAATGTAATAAAACCAATAGTTAACCTTATATAATTTATGTGTTTATACATATTATATAAATATTTCTAGACCTCTATAATTATTTTGAGTAAATTTTATAGATTTTAACTATATTTTTTATCCATTATCTCTTGATATGAAACGGTTATATGTGTACGTTTACAGTAATAACCATATACCTTTTCCACTATGAGTACCGTCACCGAATCTCCCGCACTGTCCAAATTAAAAGAAATACAGCACCCTGCTGAACTCGCAAATGAGCTTGATACGCTCTTGTCTTTTGCCGTTGGCAGTAAACAGTTCAAAAAACTTAAGGGGCCTGAACGCACAAATATTACTTTGAAAGCACAGGCCCTTTGTCGCTATTTAAGAAGTATATAGGTTTACACTCCTCTTTATCCCACCCCGCCAGGTGGGTTGCACTTACTTAGACAATTTATCTATAAGTCCTTGTAGAAACACCTTATCCTTTTGACACTCCTCCAAACTTTTAGAAAGTACTTCAATAGTTAGATCCTTATCATCAGGCATAGCAACTGGCGTATAAGCAATCTGGTTATCATCAGTATAGCCATATAACCAATCCAGACTTACCCCAAAATGCTCTTTAATAAGTTTGGCTGTTTTTATAGACATAGCCTGAATACCGTTTTCGATATTAGATATGTTAACCCGGTTCAAGCCAATACGGGAAGCAAACTCTTCTTGCGTTAACTCGCCTCTTACCTGTATTAATCTCTGGGATTCGATAGGTTTCATAACAATGAGAGAAACTATTGTAAAAAATATTGTAATACTTTTGTTACATGTAATTAAAGTATTACATTTGTCATGTTCTTCCTTGGAAGCTATGACAAATATATACATGGAAGTAATCGCGGAAACAGTTACCCATAACTATGTATGTCATAAGCGATAAAAGGTTATCATCGTTATTACATTTTGTTACAAAAATATTACAAACCTTAACCAGCGGCCTAGCCACTTACAGCCATGCGATAGCTACTTAATCGGCCATTAGTCGGGAGAGACGAAAAGCCCCTCTAGGATACCAGAGATAAGATGCAATCTAAAGTAGCCTTTTTGCAAACTAGTAAAAAGGCTACTTATAAAAAGGGCGATCTGGCGGAATTGGTAACGCACACGACTTAATAGCCGTGGTCTCTTATGACAGATAATACCCTGGGCTCTTAGCAAGGCTAACAGCCATCCGGGTTCGAGTCCCGGGATCGCCGCAGAATTCTCAAGGTAATGGTTTAAATGGAAAGACTATGGAAACCTCAGCTAAGACTAACGTTTTAAAGAAACAGTATCTCTTTGGCTCTTTTTATTGGGATTTGCTTGTAAAGATTTATCTGGTTCTGGCTGGTTTACTATCCGTTTTTCTTGGAGGGTTTGTTGTAGTGGATTTGTTTGGACGTCAGGACTGCTGATTTCAGACTTAATAAACTGATTGATTGAAAGGTATAATGAAACAACTGAAATAAAGATTGCAGTTAGAGAAGCGAAAAATGAATATTTGGCATACGAAGCACTACGGTCAGCTGCATCAGCACTACGAATAGTTGCTTTAACTGTATCTAGTTCTATCTGTCTTTTTTCATCAGCTTCATTATAGATTTTTAACATGTATTCATTGTATCCTCCTTCGTATAAAGCAATGAGCCCTTTTTCAGTTATTTTAAATTTTGAGGTGTCTATTCTTTTTATAAATAGCCCTTCCACTAATTCGTCAACTGCATCTTGAAATTCTTGATCTGTATATCCTTCATAATCAACTGGGTTCCCATGATTATCTCGAACTAAAGCATAAGTATCCTTTGATATGGATTTTAAAATCTGATCAAAGTATGAGGTTTCCATAAAACCTAACAGGGGGTATGGGTGAACAATTGAATGGCAACTCTAATGTAGTAGCCCTCCCCTGTATTGCCAAACCCAAACCTCACACCATGAAACAGTTCTTTACCCTCGTAGCTGTTTTCGTATTGGCAGCTCTGTTTTTCTGGGATTACCAGGCTAAAACCGCTCTTCAGGAAGAAGTAATAACCTTGAGGGACGAATCCGAAAAGTACCAACGGCTGGCTATCGTTTATGCTGATTCGCTCAACGGGATGAAAATTGAACTACGCTATTGCCGGGGCACAGGCTACGCAGAATAAACCACTACCATTATGGACAGTACGATAACCAAATATGCCCGTAAGAAATTAGCTCGAGAAGAAGCTATTTATCGAGACTATCAGGCCTTGGTCTCTGCCCCGGGGTCTATGAAAACAGCCTGCGTAGATGTCATCATGGAGAAGTACAACTACAATTCAAGATCTGCGATCTGGAAGATTTGTAAACGTGTAGAACAGCGTCAATCGAATGGCAGCGTCAACTAAAACACCCGAAACGCCGGACTATTATTCGAAGCGAGTCCTTTCAATGGAAGAGGCAAGCTGGTACTTAGGATTGGCTAGGTCTTCTCTTCAAAAAATGACTTCTGATCGAGCCATTCCACACTACAAACCAAACGCTCGGCTGGTGTATTTCCTCCGAACGGATCTGGATAACTGGATGCTACAGAACCGGGTGGCCCCGGAGCAGGAAGTTGAACAACAAGCCCTTAAGCACGTAACCTCTAAACGGCGATGATCGACAAATTCTTTTTTACCTGTTTACTGGCCGCCGGCGCCATGGTCATTAGCGGCACCTGGTGGGCTGTTGTCCCAGCAATCCCAGTAGTCCTTATTTTCCCGAGGTACATGAAAACGCCTCCCCGCTTAAGAAAACCTTTTTAACAACCATATACCATGCAAGTACAAGTAATCTTGACCGGTGATCTCCCTGAGATCGCCCAGGCATTCTCTGCGCTTTCCAATTCCGGAATCCCGTTACGTTCGTCCGTTGTTGCGGAACCCGTACCTAACGATGAGCCCGTGAAACCTGCCGCTAAAGCAGTAAAGCCAAAGTCCGCGGCTAAGACTGTTGCGGTGGAATTGCCAGCCCCCGCAGAGGACCAGTCAGAAGACACGGATGAGCTGTCTTCCTCTGTTGCCGAAGATTTTCCTGTCAAGGAAAAATCTGCCGTGACGCTCGACCATTTGATGGCACGCGTTGAAAATGTCGGCCATAAATCTCCTGCCCACGCCAAGCTTATCAGCGAAGCGTTGAACCGCTACAAGACGGCAGGTGGCACAAAGGTTTCTGCGCTGGAAGACCTGGAAAAAGCTGACTATCAGGCTTTCTCTAACGATGTCGAAATGGCTAACATCGCTCAGACAATTCGAGGGGCTATCGCTTTGAATCCAACCCTCAACGATGCCGCGGGGGTTATGCTCAACAAGCATTTTGCTGGATACACCCTTCGGACGATCCCGTCGGATCAATGGCAAAAACTTAAAACTCTTTTCGAAGAACTGGTATGAGTCACGCCCTCCTATCTCCCTCAGGTGCATCCCGTTGGACGGTTTGTACGCCCAGTGCCCGAATGGAGACTGCTTTCCCTGACCGCTCGGGGGAAGCAGCCAAGGAGGGGACGGTAGCCCACGAGCTTGGAGAGCTTTTAATTCGTCAGTACCTGGGTGAGTACGTGGATTCAGAAATCACCAAGCTCAAAACCAGCCCGTATTACAATCCAGAGATGCAGCGGCACGCGGAGGATTACCGGGATTTTGTTTTAGAACTGTATCATGAATCAATGGCAATTGACCCTTTTTCAATCCTGCGATTGGAAACACGGCTCAACCTAACTGACTATATCCCAGAGGGTTTTGGAACGTCTGATGCCAATGTCGTGGGCCACAGCCTGCTGAAAGTAATTGATTTGAAGTACGGCAAGGGTGTATTCGTCGACGCTGTCAACAACAAGCAGATGATGATTTATGCACTGGGTGCCCTGAAAGTTCATGAGCTGTTCTACGACATCGAAACCGTACGCATGACGATTTTCCAACCTCGCCTTGACAACTTCAGCACGTTTGAAATGTCAGCAGCGGATCTCAAGCGCTGGGGCGAAACGGAGCTTCGCAAGCAGGCCAAGCTGGCTTTTGCGGGTGAAGGGGAGCCGACGGCGGGGAAGCACTGTCAGTTCTGCAAAGCGAAAGGCACCTGTCGGGCACTTTCGGATTACAACCTGGAACTGGCCAAGTACGATTTCAAAGCCGGTCGTCTGCTTTCCAATGCAGAGGTAGCTAAAATCCTTCATAAAGCGGATCTCCTAGTTTCTTGGCTTAAAGCCATGCAGGATTACGCACTCTCTGCCGCTTTGGAAGGAACCAAGTTCGAAGGCTGGAAAGTAGTACGTGGCCGGTCCACTCGTAAGGTTTTTGACGAGGAAGCTTTGGCAAAGAAAGTGCTCGAAATGGGCTATGCCGACAAAGACGTATATACTAAATCGTTAGTAGGCATCAAGGCTCTTGAAACCCTACTCGGCAAAGAAGATATGGCCAAAGTCGAAAGCTTTTTTGTCAAGCCTCCCGGAGCTCCTACCCTAGTTGTTGCGACGGATAAACGCCCAGAGTTTACCACCGCGTCTGCTGCCGCCAATGATTTCACCAAGGTTGACTTCGAATGAATCTAAAGTGGTACGAAATAACCGTTAGGGCTGGCCTTTTCTCCGGTACCCGTACCGTTCAAGCTGCCAGCTACAATCAAGCCCTTAAAAAAGTGCTCGCTTGGGCCCGAGCCGAAAACCTACAAAAACCAATCAACTGTAAATAACCATGGCAACTAAAGTTGTAACCGGACTCGCCCGTTTGTCCTATGCCCACGTTTGGGAGCCTCAGGCTTCCGTAGAAGACGGCGGCAAGCCCAAGTATTCTACCAATGTTATCATCTCTAAAGACGATACGGTAACGATCGCTAAAATCAAGGCGGCTATTGACGCTGAGATTGAGGCGGGTATGCAGTCCAAATTTCAGGGCAAGATCAATAAGGCTCAGTTCCACAACCCGCTTCGTGACGGAGATATTGAACGCCCAGATGATCCGACGTATGAAAATGCGTACTTCCTCAACGCCAGCTCCACAACAAAGCCCTACATCGTGGATCGCAACGTAGAGCCTATTCTGGACAGAGCTGAGGTCTATTCGGGCTGTAATGCAAAGGTTTCAGTCAACTTCTACCCCTTCGCTGTTAACGGCAAAAAGGGAATTGGCTGCGGACTGAACGGTCTGCAAAAGATCAGCGACGGTGAGCCCCTGGGCGGTACGAGTCGTGCAGAAGACGATTTTCAGGTAGAAGATGGTGATGGCTTTGTTACGCCTAAAGCCTCAAAACCCACTTCAAAATCACCCAGTATCTGGGACTAACCTAAACCGCAAAGAGGCGGCTTACCGGGTCGCCTCTTTCATCTCACCATGGCAAAGAAAACTACTGAAGCACCGGTTGAACCCGCCGAATCTACAGAGCAGGTACAACCTAAAGGAAGCTTGCTTCTCACTCTACGAGCGGCGCTGGCGAAAGCTGAACTCCTACAATTCGATTACGATAAACTGGTTGAACAGCACGCAGAGCTTAAGGATAAGGACAATAAGCGGGAAAAGTCAGATGAGGCCCGCGGCGAAGTGGTAGAAATCGTATGCTCCTCTGGAAAACTAGAATACACGGCTGATAGCATACCCCTTCAAACCATGATGGAAACGCTCGCGGAGGTACTGGCCGCCCTGCCTGCTAACGAAGTAAACACCAAGCTTAACAACATTCTCGTCCTGTTATGATCCTTTCGATAGACATAGAAACGTACAGCAGCGTGGATCTGCGGTCAACGGGTGTGTATCCTTACATCGCTTCGCCGGACTTCCAAATCCTTATGCTGGCTTATAGCATTGACGGCGGTGAGGTTGACGTATTTGACTTAACCTTTGACCCGCTTCCCGAGGTATTTGTTACTTGGCTACTATCTCCCAACGTCACAAAAACAGCTTGGAACGCTGCCTTTGAACGTCTATGTCTATCGAAATACCTAGGGGTAGACTTACCCGTCGAACAGTGGGATTGCTCAATGATCCGGGGGGCTCGGGCTGGTTACCCTCTACAATTGGGTCTAGCCGCAAAAGCCATGGGCTTAGAGCAGGAAAAAGATACGGCGGGTAAGAACCTCATTAAGCACTTCTCGGTACCCTGTAAGCCCACCAAAACCAACGGTGGCCGCACCCGTAACCTACCTGAGCACGACCGGGAAAAGTGGGCTCAGTACATCGAGTACAACCGGCAAGACGTCGTTGTCGAAATGGCCATTCGGGAGCGGATCGTAAACATTCCAGTTACTGAGTTTGAACAGCGGCTGTACTGTTTGGATCAGAAAATCAACGACATGGGTATTCTGGTTGATGTTGAACTGGCGCTTAATGCTATTGAAATGCAGGAAACCTATGTTTCCCGGATTACGCAGGAAGCCTCAGAGTTAACGGGCTTAGACAACCCAAACAGCGTTAAACAGTTGTTGGCGTGGCTTGATGAAAACGGCCAACCCTCGGAGAAACTTCGCAAGTCTGATGTTTCGGAAATGCTTGACTCTAAGGCCTTAACTGAAAAGGTACGCAGAGCTTTGGAGATTCGTCAGGAGGCTTCGAAAAGTTCGGTTAAGAAGTATCAAGCCATGCTTAATTATCTGGGCGAGGATCAGCGCGTTCGTGGACTTTTTCAGTTCTACGGGGCTAACCGTACGGGCCGCTGGGCTGGTCGGGGTATTCAATTGCAAAACCTCCCTCAAAACCATTTAGCTGCCATTGAAGTAGCCCGCCGAGCCGTAAAAAGTGGCAACGCAGGCTTGCTATCTCTGCTCTACCGCAGCATACCCGACACGCTTAGCCAGCTCATCCGTACGGCATTCATTCCTAAGGAAGGACACGTACTGATTATCTCGGATTTTTCAGCGATCGAGGCCCGCGTTCTGGCTTGGCTGGCGGGCGAGCAGTGGCGGCTTGATGTGTTTAAAACGCACGGGAAGATTTACGAAGCATCGGCCTCCCAGATGTTCAAAATCCCCATCGAAGAGATTACGAAAGGGAGTCCACTTCGCCAGAAAGGCAAAGTCTCTGAATTAGCGCTAGGCTATCAAGGCGGACCCAATGCTCTGATCACCATGGGGGCTTTAAAGCAAGGACTCACGGAGGATGAGTTGCCGAGTATCGTCAGCAAATGGCGTAAAGCAAGTCCTGCTATCGTGCGGCTTTGGGCGGACCTGGAAGCGGCGGCCATCGAAGCAATCGAGCGTCCCGGTTACTGGGTGAAGTGCGGGAAGTTTCTTCGGCTCATTCTGAAGCAGAAAACGCTCTTTATCGAGTTGCCGTCGGGTCGCATGCTGTCTTACCTCAATGCAACCTTAAAGCCCAGTAAGTACGGAAACGGCAAAATGAGTATTGCCTATCAGGGACTTAGCCAGGAAAAGAAGGTATGGGGGCATCAGGACACCTACGGCGGTAAGCTGACGGAGAACGTAGTACAGGCCATTGCCCGTGACTGCTTAGCAGAAGCCCTAATTCGGCTCGACGATGCGGGATATACCATCGTAACCCACGTACACGATGAGGTAGTACTGGAAGAACCCGAAGACCGCGCCGACGTCGAAAAGATTGACAAAATCATGAGTACCCCGATGCCCTGGGCGGCCGACCTGCCGCTAAAGGCCGAGGGCTTCATTGCCAAATTCTATCAGAAGTAACTCTAAAAACCTTATCCTTATGTATCTAATCATTGGTTCCATACTCGTCTTAGCCCTCGGCGTTTGGCTGGCCTACGAGGTCACCTCTGCTCCTACCTTCAGCCATAAGGATGAACTGATCTCGGGCCCTGGTTTAACACCCACGGATTTCCCAGAATCTAACGTGGTCTACGCCAAAGACCAGCCCGAATACCGACCCTTACCCGGTTTTAAATCACCAAATTCTCCGCATGGTGAACTGATTACTTGTTGGAAGTTAACGCTAGGACAGCGTTTGAAAATCGTTTTCACGGGTAAGATTTGGCACCTGAGCTTAACTTTCAACGACCCTTTACAACCGCTTTACCTGACCGTCAATAAGCATGATGTGCTCGTACCCATCGAGCGGAAACCGCAAAAAGGTTACTTCAAAAAGCTTTGGGATAGTGTTCGATACCGCTTCTATATGCTGAGATACTCAGGCGTAGTGGCTTGGTACATTCGCATGCGGGAGACGAAAGCAGATTGGTTTCCTCTGCTCAAAGTATTTACAGCTATCGCTCTGATTGCACTAGCTGTCTACCTGGGAGCTAGTCACCCATCTGATCAAATGAAAGGTTTAACCAAACCCTACGCAACGCGATGAATACGGTTCCAACAATGCAGGAAGTGGCCGAGCATGTGCATGCGGATCACTACAAGGGTACCATTAATGGAATTATCCTCGCGGGCGTAATTCCTGAATACGGCGGACAGCCTTCTATCTGGATGAATACAAAGGCTGATACCGAATGGCTGAAATGGGTTGGCGTTCTGGCCAATGCCGCCCGGGAAGTGAACGGCGAGTGGGAGCCAAACTGGGAAGACACTACTCAAACTAAATATTACTTCCATTACAGCCAAAACAACATTCGTTGGTGCTGGACTCATCATTCTACCGCTGGGGCAATTGTATTTAAGTCTTTAGAACATGCCAACGCAGCTCGTGAAATGCTCAACGAGTGGAGTAAGCAACAAGGCCTTGAGGAAGACGGTATTTTGCTCAGAGCTTTGGGCGTGGTGAAAGGAGGCAGGAAATGAGTAACCCTATCTCTGTGAACGATGAGGTACTTCAGCTTCTGAGAAATCAATCTCCTGTTGCTATCGGCATAAGCGGCGGTAAGGATTCAACCTGTGCCGCAGTAGCCACAATAAAATACCTTAATTCAATCGGCCATACAGGGCCCCGAGTTTTGATTCACAGTGATCTGGGCCGGGTAGAATGGAAAGCCTCTATGCGAGTATGTGAGGATCTAGCCAAGTTATTAAGCCTTGAACTGATCGTCGTACGCCGTAAAGCGGGTGATATGCTTCAACGCTGGGAATCTCGCTGGCAGAACAACGTTGAGCGGTACCGTAACCTCGAATGTGTAAAGCTTATTTTGCCTTGGTCAACGCCTAAAATGCGTTTTTGCACGTCTGAGTTGAAGACTGCAATCATTTGTTCAGAGTTAATCAAACGATTCCCAGGTCAAAAAATAATTAGCGTATCGGGCATTCGTAAGCAGGAAAGTTCGAACCGTGCTAAAGCCCCTATCCACGCGGTACAGAACCGTTTAACTAACGTAACTCATCAGACCTCGGGAATTGATTGGCACCCCATTCTTGACTGGACTCTTGACAATATCTGGGCGTATCATGTAGACAATCTGCTTCCCGTACATGAGGCTTACACCCAGTACGGTTCATCTCGGGTATCATGTGCCTTTTGCATTATGTCCTCTGAGGCAGATTTACGCTCGGCGGCATCCTGCCATGCAAATGCTGATATATACCGCTCAATGGTAGATCTGGAAATCAAATCAAGTTTCAGCTTTCAGGGTAAGTGGCTTGGTGATGTTGCTCCGGAATTACTAACCCCTGCTCAGCAATCTGATTTGGTTCGGTCAAAACTCAGAGCCGTTCGCCGTGAAAGCTGGGAAGGGCAAATCCCTGAGAGTTTACTATACGTAAAGGGATGGCCAACCCGTGTACCGACTTACGACGAGGCCGTTTTACTGGCTAATGTGCGAAAAGCGATCGCTCTTGATTCCGGAATATTCGACATGAAATACATCGATCCTGTGACAATTATAATCAGATTTAAAGAGCTGATGGCCATGAAAGGAGGCGGGAAATGACAGAGGAAAACTTGTATTCTAACTGCATTCGCACCTACACGGGTAAATACGTGAATGTATTTGAACCGGATCCTGAAACTATCTGCATCGAGGATATAGCTCATGCCCTTTCAAACATGCCGCGTTTCGGAGGTCACTTGCCTGAGTTCTATTCGGTCGCGCAGCATTCTATCCGTTGTGCCCAGCTAGTACCAGACCATTTGAAGCTTTCGGCATTAATGCATGACGCCAGTGAGGCGTATCTCATGGACCTACCCCGTCCTATAAAGAAGAACCTGGGCAACTTTGGATACGCAGAAACGGAGGAACGACTCATGGGTGTGATTGCTCAGAAATTCGGCTTCCAGCTTAACTCAAAAGAGGTAAAAGCCGCCGATGAAAGAGTTCTCACCGAAGAGTGGAACGGGTTAATGCTCGAAAAGGATGTGAGATCTGTTTTTCCGCATTTAGGCGGCTCCCATCAATACATTGAAGTACGTTTTCTGGCGCTTTTTAATCTGTATCTGCCTGTATGAGTACCTATCGAATTATACACGGTGAAAGTATGGTCAGCATGTCACTTATGATGGATAGCTCAATTGACTCAATTGTTACCGATCCGCCGTATGGGCTCTCTTTTATGGGCAAAAAGTGGGATTATGACGTTCCCTCAGTCCAGCTCTGGGAAGAAGCATTACGAGTGCTTAAACCGGGTGGCTTTCTGCTTTCTTTTTTCGGTACCCGGACGTATCACCGCGGCGTAATCAATATTGAAGACGCCGGGTTTGAAATCAGAGATCAGCTGCAGTGGCTTTACGGCTCTGGTTTTCCTAAAAACAAAAACATTGGCGGCGGTTACGGAACAGCTTTAAAGCCTGGTAACGAACCCATTGTTTTAGCTCGAAAACCACTCTCGACAAAATCCGTAGAATCAAACTTCGCTGAGTTCGGAACCGGAGCCTTGAACATCGACGCCAGCCGTATCCCGTTTGCGAATGACGCAGACTTACAATCAGCTGCTTGGGGTCGCGGTACGGATATCAGAAAAGGCAATTACGTTGGAAGTACTCAAAGCTCCGGTAAAACCAACATTGATGCTAACCCTTTAGGTCGCTGGCCTTCAAACGTAATTCACGATGGAAGCGATGAAGTAGTTACTCTTTTCCCGTATTCAAAAAGCGGGAAGCCTCAAGGGATGAAAAAGGGTGGCGTTTTTAACGCGTACGGTAAATACGGTTCAGTGCCCGTTACGGGATATGGCGACGAAGGCTCAGCAGCTCGTTTCTTCTATTGTGCTAAACCTTCAAAAGCAGAGAGAGAGCTTGGGTGTGAAGAGTTGGCAGCTAAACGCTATTCTCATGATGGTCGAGAAACGCTCATCGATAACGCCTATCAACGCAACGGTTCCGTTTCAGGCAATCATCACCCTACTGTTAAGCCTATTTCACTTATGCGATATCTGATAAAGTTGGTAACGCCCGCAGGCGGAACGGTACTTGACCCATTTGCAGGCTCAGGCACTACCCTGATTGCGGCTTTGGCGGAAGGTTTCAACTGCATAGGAATCGAACGCGATGCTGAATATGTACCGATAGCAAAAGCTCGCTGCCAGTCTGTTTAGGCGACAAGTATTACAAGTAGCTCAAGAAAATTATGTCGAAGATAGATATTGCCATCGGCAAGCACCGCAACGACGAGGTCTGGAAGAACAAGTCCGTGGAGTGGTCAGAATTCGTCGAACGCTGCTCGAAGACGCACCGTACGGCTGAGAAGCTGGCTGTTTACCTGGCGGCCCCTAAGACTCGCCAGGATGAAATTAAGGACGTCGGGGCCTTCGTAGGTGGCTATCTGGCGAACGGGCGGCGGAAGAAAGACACCGTTACGCACCGGCAGCTGATTACGCTTGATGCGGACTTTGCCTCCACGGATTTGTGGAGTGATTTCTGCCTGGCGTATCGCTGTGCGGCAGTGGTCTACTCGACTCACAAGCACACGCCCGCAAAACCCCGTCTGCGGCTCATTATTCCCTTAGACCGGCCTGTATCCCAGGATGAGTTCGAGGCCATATCCCGCCGGGTCGCTGGTTCACTGGGCATTGATCAGTTCGACCATACGACCTATCAGGTAAACAGGCTCATGTACTGGCCCTCTACCTCAGCTGACGGGGAGTTTGTATTCCACGAGCAGCAGGGCGAGTTTTTAGAGGCTGATAGCATCCTGTCTCAGTACCATAACTGGCAAGATACCTCGGAGTGGCCTGTAAGCGACTCGGAAACGGCCGCTATCAAAACGGGTATTAAGCGTCAGGGTGATCCGACGGAAAAGGAAGGCGTCATTGGAGCTTTTTGCCGCATCTACGGGATTCACGAAGCCATTGAAACGTTTCTATCTGATGTCTACGAGCCCTGCGGGATAGATAACCGCTACACCTACACGGGTGGAACAACGGCCGCCGGTGTCATCGTCTATGAGGATAAATGGGCTTATTCCCACCATGGCACGGACCCGACCAGTGGTAAACTCTGTAACGCGTTTGATCTGGTCCGCATTCACAAATTCGGCTATCAGGATGAGAGTAAAAAGGCCGACACACCAGTAACAAACTCCCGTCTTACGCTGCGATGTTCGAATTCGCCAGTAAGGTGGAGCCCGTTAAAAAGCTCATGGTTTCGGAGCGCCTTGCCTCGGCGGCCGAAGAGTTCGGGGTTTATCAGGATGACGACGAGCAGTTAGAGGATCTGGCTAGTAGCCTCGAAGCTGATAAAAACGGAAAACCGCTGAGCACCATTCGCAACGTGGAGCTGATTCTTTCCAAGGATCCGAACCTGAAAGGTTGTCTGGCCCTGGACCAGTTCGAACGCCGGGAAGTGTTGCTTAAAGACCTACCCTGGCGGAAGCGTTCGGAGAACCGCTACATGACCGACGCCGACGATGCCCGCATCCGCTCCTACATCGAAACGGTGTACGGCATCAGTAGTCCCGCCAAAATTCAGGATGCTTTGGTGATTACCGTGAACACGAACGCCTTCCATCCCGTACGGGATTATTTGGAAAGCCGAAGCTGGGACGGCATCGAGCGGGTGGATGAATTACTGGTGGATTACCTGGGAGCCGAAGACGACGTATACACTAGAGCGGTGACGCGTAAAACGCTCGTAGCCGCCGTGGCCCGCATCTTCGAACCCGGTAAGAAATTTGACTACGTCCTCACGTTCGTTGGCGAACAGGGCATGAAGAAATCCAGCTTCATCGCGGCTCTGGGCGGTGAGTGGTTTTCGGACTCGTTCGGCGACATCGAAAAGAAGAAAGAGGTCATGGAGCAGATTCAAGGGGTCTGGCTGGTGGAAATTGGCGAAATGGCCGGCATGCGTAAAGCCGACGTGCAGAGCATCAAGCAGTTCATCAGTAAACGGGATGATCGGTACCGCGTGGCGTATGGTCGTCGGGTCGAGTACTTCCCAAGGCAGTGCGTGTTCTTCGCCACTACCAACGATACTGATTTCCTACGTGATCCAACCGGCAACCGCCGCTTCTGGCCGGTGAAGGTCTACAAGGAGAACGCTACCAAGGATGCCTTTACGGACTTAAACGAGTACGAACGCGGGCAGATATGGGCCGAGGCCGTAGAGCTCTACCGCAAAGGAGAAACGCTATATCTGTCGCCTGAACTGGAAGCCATGGCCCGGGAAATGCAGGAAGAGCACACGGAGCGGGACGAGCGGGAAGGCGTCGTGGTTAAGTACCTGGAAACCTTGTTGCCAGTGAATTGGGACGAAATGTCTCAGGTGCAACGTCGGATGTACGCCGAGTACGGCGATGAGGAAAACCCAGGTATTACGCAGCGGGAACGTGTCTGCGTAGCGGAAATATGGTGCGAGGCTCTAGGCGGGAACCAGAAGGATATGACTACGCATAATACCAAATTCATTCACGACATCATGAAGAAGTTAGGCACTTGGCAACCTACGGTTAACCCGTTGCAATTTAAAGGCTATGGCCGTCAAAGAGGATACTTGTTGAAAGGATCTAAGGCTCATAAAAGCGTTTTCTAATGGCAACGCAAGTCAAAACTGTGTTGTCAAAGGCCTGACAACAGTGACAACACTGACAACAGTCAAAAAATGGGTTTGTGTTGTCAGATAGAAGGCTAAAAAATAGACACTTATACAGTCTTGACAACAGTGACAACACAAAATATACATCTTAGGAATAATAGGCAATTAGGCTGTAAAGTAAGTACCCGCAACGCCTAAATGGCCTTTTTAGAATATATGGGAATTTGTGTTGTCGGTGTTGCTTGTGTTGTCAGAACCTCACCACTACCATGGACGAAAAGCAACTCGAAAAGAAGTTTCGGGAGCAGGTGAAGAAAAGAGGCGGTCTGGCTTTAAAGTTCGTATCACCGGGTTTTCGTGGAGTGCCTGATCGGCTCGTACTCACTCTTGGAAAGATCCACTTTGTTGAATTGAAAGCACCTGGTAAAAAGCCCTCACCCATTCAGCTGGTAGCTCACCAGATTTTCGCCCGCTTCGGCTTTCCGGTTTGGATTGTCGACTCCCCAGAATCACTCAACACATTTTTAGATCAGCTATGAAATACATACCTCACCAATACCAGGAACACGCCACGCAGCACATCATCGAAAATGAGGCCGTACAGCTTTGCGGCGGTGCTGGGTTGTTCCTCGAAATGGGATTAGGCAAGACGGTTGCTACACTTACAGCCATCGATGAGCTGATGCACAAGCGCCGTGAAGTCATAAAGGTTTTGGTCATCGCTCCCCTTCGGGTGGCCGCGCATACCTGGCCCAAAGAGATTGAGCAATGGGACCATCTCAAGCACCTGACCGTTTCGGTCTGCCTAGGCTCAGAAAAGAAGCGTAAGGACGCTTTGCGGGCGGAGGCAGACATCTACACCATCAACCGGGAAAACGTGCCCTGGCTTGTGGCATACATGCAAAACAACGGCAAATGGCCTTTTGACATGCTGGTCATTGATGAGCTCTCGAGCTTCAAAGATCAATCGTCGCATCGCTTTAAATCGCTTCGCATTATCCGGCCCTTGATTAAGCGGGTCGTGGGGCTTACGGGTACGCCTTCTCCGAATTCGCTCATCGATCTCTGGTCCCAGCTTTATCTACTGGACCGCGGCGAGCGACTAGGAAAAACTGTGGGCCGTTACCGTCAGCAGTTTTTCAATGAGGGTAAAAAGAACGGCCACGTCGTTTACGAGTACAACCTCAAAAAGGGGGATTCCCTCTTAGGGCCTCAGATTTACAAAAAGCTGATTTACGAAAGGATTGGCGACATCTGCGTAAGCATGAAGAAAGAGGACTGGCTGACGCTTCCTCCCCTGATTGATAACCACGTATGCGTGAGCTTGCCCGAAGAGGTAAGAGTCCAATACAAAAAGTTCGAACGGGATTCAGTGCTTAGCCTAGCGGATGCGGATGACATCTCAAGCGTATCAGCAGCCAGCCTTACTCAGAAGCTTACCCAGTTCTCAAACGGAGCAGTGTACGATGAGGATAAGCAGTTTCATGAAGTGCATAGGCTCAAGATTGATGCACTGGCCGATGTCCTGGAAGCTGCCAACGGCAATCCGGTTTTATGCTTCTATAGCTTCAAATCCGACGTGGCCCGGATTCAGAAGTACTTGAAAGGGTATAAGCCTCACCTGCTTCAGGGCACCGAGGATCTGGACCGCTGGAACGAGGGTAAGATACCTTTTCTTCTTGCCCACCCTGCCTCAGCTGGCCACGGTCTAAACATGCAACACGGCGGCAATCATATTGTCTGGTTTGGCCTCCCCTGGTCTTTGGAGCTCTACCAGCAGGCCGTAGCCCGGCTTCACCGGCAAGGGCAAAAGAAGTCGGTGATCAATACCTGGATTACCTGTCAGGGCACGGTAGAAGATGACATCATTCAGGCCCTGAGCCGAAAAGCCGAGGATCAGAATAATCTGATGGTAGCCCTGAAAGCACGTATTCAACGAATCCTTAGCGCTTAGTCCAAACATCACCTTATGATTCCCGCTACCCCACCCGCCGTCGGTACCATCTGGCAGCATGACTTATCCCGGAACCGCTTTATCGTTACTGCCTGCATGGGAGGTCTGGTCTTCTACCGCATGGAGAAGTATACCAATGTCTATCACCGTGACTTACTCAGCTTTTACACCAAGTTTAGCCAAATAGAATAACCAAATGGCCTCTTAGCGATACTTAGTTTTCAAGGGCTAAGAGGCAAACCACCAGATATTTATATCCTCAAATAATCTTTATTATGAATTCCAACTTGCTGGCCAATCCCAATTATCTCTAAAAGGGCCAAGCTTTGGATGTATATATCCACAGTCCCTTTTGAACTGAAGAACCCTTACTTCAGCACGATATTGCTTATTTGGCAAAATATCACATGTTGCTGGTGTAGCAACAGTCATACAAGTTCCCTTTTGTTTCATTACATGCACGCCCCTTCGATTTACCATCATACAAGCTTTATGTACGTCAAAGCTTGTAAATTGAATACCAATGGACAGAGGGATCTTATCTCTATTATCGACTTCTAAATCGGCAAACTCTCTAATTTCTTCTCCCGGGAGCAGATCTTCTTCCATTGTTAGTGTTTTTTCTATGGTTTTAACTTTCTATGATTCAATATACAATTTACACCTAAAAGGTTATCATTTTTTACAAGCTATCCCGTTTTAAATACCTCTGGCGTGCTGGCAAAAAGGACGATGCTTTGAAAGATGTCGGCAAGTCCCTTCACTGTGAAGCCAAAGCGGCGGAGTTTTACCGAATGGCTGAGCCCGATGTAATGTATAAACCGGCATAAATAAGGTTTCCTGGCACGCTGAGAGGCTTTTAGACTACATGACGATAGGAATTATCATTTTTAAACCTAAAAGCCTCTCAGCGTTATTACACTTGTATATTAAATTATTCATATATTGTAGTCTTACATCTCTAAACATCCAATTTTAACCTTCAATGCTATGTTTCTAGGATTAAAACCAATGACTTGGGTATTCTTAGGAGGCTTAATTCTTCTCTTAGGATTATGCGTAAAAGAGTTTACTGAGTTTAAATATGGAAGCACCATAACTGTTATTGGGACAATTATAACTTTATTTTCAACCTGGAAGCACAACCAAGCCTCCTCTAACAAGACAACTGATATTAAGCAGGAGGTAATTGACTTAAAAAAAGAGAATGCAACCCTAAGTGCTCAATTACTAGGAGCCCAGCAGACCATGTTTAAGTATATGACAGGTCATGATAGTTACTGTACCGTTGAAATATTCCCCCAAGCTAATGGCAAAGCAGATGTTTATATTGATCACAGAGGAGAATATCCACTTTCGAACATTAAAATAAGTATATTCAATAGTACTGAAGTAGATAACGGAAGGTTTATTCAGCCAACCCGGCATTCAGCTACATTAAATTTTGAAAGAGGGCCTGATTATGATAATAGAGAAATTATATCATTACCTGAAATACCCGACCTACAACCTAACACTCGTAGAAAAATTGGCAGTATAGATTGTACTAGGGAAAACCAAATCGGATTTATGATTACTATATCTGCAAGGAATGGTACATGGTATGAAAGATTTCTTATTTGGCCAAACATGCCTATAGGAACCAATGATGTGAAATTCAATCGTATTTATAGTGTACTTAAAATAGATCCGAATAACCCCCAATCAAGCCCTAAACAACCTAAAACATTAGCCGTAATTGAAAGTACGCCAATTCCAGATCATATAACTTTATTTAAAGATAAATACGATTGGTTTGGGAATAACTGGTTTTAGCCAACTAAGCCATTTTACATTTCTTAAACGAACCCTTATAAAATGATACGAATCGTTTAGAACCGACCAAACCTCATTTAATTACGAGCCGCAGGATCCCCTTGCGGCTTTTTGCATTTGTAAATACCTGACAGTGAGTCGTTTGTGTCAGACTATATCTGGCGGGTTTTTACATAAACATTGATTTTATTATTTATAAATTTTATAAGAGATAGTAGCTTT
>NZ_NMPS01000055.1:0-27687 GCF_002261125.1 Siphonobacter sp. BAB-5385
CTGTCCCTTTCAGCTGGATATTGTCGAGCGGGTCATTCGTCGCTATACGAATCCTGGGGAACTTGTCTACGATCCCTTCGGCGGACTGATGAGCGTTCCCTATTCAGCGATCAGCCTGGGCCGAAGAGGTTACGCCTGTGAACTGAATCCGGAGTACTTCGCGGATGGCGTCAAATACTGCCGTGAAGCTGAATACAAACGTTCGGTACCAACGCTGTTTGATCTGCTGGGTGCTGAAGAGGAGGCAGCATGAACGATCTGTTTGGGGAGGTACCTACGCCTCCCACCCCTCACAAGAAAGGGAACCCGATGGTAACTACGTACGGTCGGGGCCCCGAGGAATACCGCTGCAAGCATTGCCAGCACTTCATCGACCGCCGTGACAAGTACTTTAAGTGTAGCTACCGGGGCAATACTAACAGTCCGGCCACCGATCACCGGGCGAACTGGCCGACCTGCTCCAAATTCGAAGGCGATGGCAGCAAAACGTGAAATACTCCTCTGTGTCACCTGCCAGATCCGGTACCAGGCTCCCTTTTACTCGAGTACTGAACATATCAGGCGAATGCTTCTCTGGAAGCGATTTATCAAGCAATCATGAAAAAGACCCTGCTTTCTATTCTTTACTGCCTGGCGGTAGTAGCCATCGTCAGTGCCATTAACCTCTATGGCGTATTGTTTGAGGATATGCACTGGCAGCACCAGCAGCACAACGATACCATTCACTTGTACCAAGACTCGCTCCAGTACTACAAGCGTGAGCTGGTGAACCTGCGAAAGCTTTAAGTCTCCATGTTCCGTGCAAAAAATTAGCACGGAACTCCCATTCACCTTAACGAATCGTGCTATGTTTTTCAGAACTCAAGTCGTAACGCCTGAACTCGCCGCCCAGCTGCTGGAAAAAACGAGGGCAATCGCAAGATCAATCAGAGGCGGGTGGAGGAATACGCCGCCATGATGAAGGCTGGCCAGTGGCTCCGGGATACGGGCGAAACCATCAAGATCAGTGCCGATGGCAAGCTGCTCGATGGCCAGCACCGCCTGCACGCCGTCATCAAGGCAGGAATCCCGATCGAGATGCAGGTGGCCGATGCCTGCTCGGATCAGATTCAGAACGTCATCGACCAGGGCAGACCTCGCTCGGCTGCGGACGTGTTGAACTTCAACGGCTACACCAGCACGTCTCAGCTATCGGCGGTGGTGACTACCATCATCAAGCTGGAGCGAGGCACTATCCGGGCACGTGGACGAGTCAATTCAACGGATGTCTTGGAGTACGCTCAGCAGCTCGATCTGGAGGCCAGTATGCAGTTCTCTGCTTCCGTCTCTAGCCGTGGTAAGTTTCTGACCCGTACCGAGTGGACGGTTTTGCATTTTGCTCTCCATGGAATCGATAGCGAGGCGGCGGGGGTATTCTTAAAGAAGCTTTCCAAGGGGTTGGGACTTGCCGAAAATGAACCTGTCACGCGACTACGGCAGAAGCTTGAACAAGCGAAGATGGGGCGTTACTATTTGAGTCCTGAAGAGCGGCTTGCCCTCTGCTTTAAAGCCTGGAACATGACCCGAAAGGGTGAAACGGCGACGGTCATCAAATACAATTCCAATCTGGAAGAGTTTCCAACTCCCGTATAACTCATGCCCTATACTCATCAACAGCTCGTACGATTGGCTGAAAAATGGCTCAAACGTAACGGATGGAAAGTCACTTTCCGGGAGCTCGTAGTATTGACCCTGAGTGTCCAGATGTACTCGGATTCAGATCTGATAATTGTGTGGTGATCGAGTGCAAGGTAAGTCGTAGTGATTTTCTAGCAGATCGAAAGAAAAAACACCGCCAACAGGGAGGTATGGGGCGTTACCGTATTTTCTGCGTTCCTAAAGGACTAATAAAAGCCGAGGAGCTTCCAGAACGGTGGTTGCTATTGGAAGTAACTGACAAAGGAATCTGTTATCCAAACTTTCATCCTAATTCTTTGCGGTGGTACATGAACACAGAGTTTCGGACAAAACATGAGTTTGACTGCCGCGACCTGCGGGCTGAAATGCGAGTCATGTACATGGCCCTTAGTCGTTTAACCCTCCGGGGACTCTTTGAATCTATTTATGAACCGTTTAATCCTTTAGATTAATGATCAAACAACTCATCATCACTACTACCGAGACGGTAACCAGCGACATGGTTAACCAGCTCCATATTGCCCTGAACGCGGAAGATCTGACGCTGGTGGGCGGGGCCGACCTGGGCGGCAACGGTATACGTGGCTTCGTCTTGCATACTGCCGATAAAGAACGCGATCCAACCGAGGCGGCGGAACGGGTGGTCGATGAATTCTCAGGTGTGGGAAGCTATACCCTCTGTGACCTCCCAGGATTGAAAGAACGTATGCAGAGTGGTGGCCAAGGCGTTGCCTGTCCACTTCCGGAAGGTGACTACCCTCCGCTAATCATTGATGAGATCGAAACCTATGCAGAAGACGCTGATCCGCGATAAGGAACACTACCTGCGGCACGTGCTCACCCGGAGCTTGCAGTACGAGGAGGCGGCTCCCGGATGCACCGTGCCGGAATGGCTCCCCATCCCCAAGCCCGACCAGTACCCGTGCGTGGCGATCGTCAGCGATCCGATCCGCGAAGGACAATCCCTCTTTTTCGAAATTGAGTTGGTGTATTTTACTGATTTTTTAACTGTCAATTAGCCATGCCCGTAAGATGCTTTATTGAGTACAGCGAGATGTCGCGTGACGATTTGGTCAGAATCCGAGATGCGTACAAGAAAAACCCAGGGATCAAAAACAACTACGTAGGCCTGAAAGGGCGAAGGTTTTATTTCGAGTTCCCGGATCAGGGACAGGCCTCAGCTTTTATGAAAGCGGCGGAGTTCGGGTTTCAGTTCAAAAAAATCCCGACTGAGCGAATCAATCGGGATTTGTGGAAGTGATTACTGGGCTAGGGATTCTCTTCGCTCCTGTATCTTTTCCAAGGCGAATTGCGTCAGTTCCTCTTTGACTTTTCTAATATCCTCATTCAAAGCTTTGACGTATTCTCTCAACTCTTCAAGCGAAACGTTTATGATATGGTCATGGACTTCAAAAAAAGATGGAATTGGTTCTACGATGATCCCGATTTGGCTAAGGGGGTAGTCCTCAAAGTAGATTTTTTCAGGTCGTTTGATTTCTGTATTTGAAGGATGAAAACGATATAAAAACGGCCACCCGGAAGCCTCGCAGCTTACCATCAAACTTTTGTTTTTATCAAAGTCATGGTCGAGGCGATTTTGATAGTTGAATAATCTGATTTCGCTGCCTTTAGTCCTTTGGTGTCTTTCTTCGTTAATCCAGACGCCAAGGTAACGCCCATCGACAATGGTTTTTTCATAGGCTTCAAGTTCGCCAATGTTAAACCTTTGGACAATGTTTTCGATAGCTGCTTTAATGGTTGGCAAACTGGCCTCAATAGTTGTGCCTGGGACAGTGGGTTCTAATTCAATGAAAGTTGACATTCGTGTATTGGAGTTGGTACAAATACTACTCCTACCAGAAGCAAGCCATTGTAATTAATCCAGATTTGCCTGATAACAAGGGATTTAAAAATGACAGAATTTCCGAAACACTAAATTTTTACTGACATAATGGAACAACCAATCACACCCCTTGTATTCACGGACGAACAGTTCTATAAAGTGAATATCCTTAAGAAAGAAAACCCGAACGAAGCTTCCGGCATTCTGGATCTGCTGCGTTTGCGTAACAGCCAGTGTAAACAGCAGGAAGCGGCCAACGTTTTGGATACGATCATCCTGGGCTTTGTTAACAGCATTGGACTGGATGATCCTTTTTTAGACCCCGTAGAAATTGAGAACCCTTCGATGGTATTCAAAGGCAACAAACAACAGGGAGTAGGAGACGTGCAGTGCTTTCGTACGCCAGATGGTACGAACTATTCGATCTGGTCAACCAATAACTTCTGGGCCCGGTGGGAGTTTCTTCGCTCTGGTGCTTTGCTCATTGGCTATTCAGCTACGCCGCCCATCAATATTCGTCTGGACCTGGAAGCCATGGGCGTTAAAATGCACCACGAATAGTTTATTTTCGTGAATCATAATTTCATATATGTTATTTTGTAAGTATGATTCAAATTACGCACACAATTACGAAAAAGGTAAACGGGGACTCTTACGAGTTCCCTTACCTGTTTTGGCTGGAACTCTCGCACACGGAGCCAAAGGCCTGTAAAGGAAAGATCATTTTCGAGCTGGGCGATTACAAGTACCGCGAGGAGTTCCGGATTGACGGGTATAAACCTAATTCCGGATTCGACCGCCGTACGACGTATCTGGGTGTTCCGTGCAAGGAAAGGCCCGCACCTGGCTCGGTGGTTCAGGTGAAGCTGAAGTACGAGGGCCAGAAGCAGGAGGAGGCGGTCACGGTTGTTGACAAATACGAGGACTTATCGATGTACTAATATGGCCGAAGAGCTGGAGGATGAAATTGAAATTCCCAAGAAACCGGAGGAGTTTAGCGATAAGCAGTGGCGGTTTGTGGAGGAGTATTGCGTAGACTGTAATGCGACGCAAGCAGCTCTCAGGGCGGGATATTCTGCAAAGTCGGCCAGACAGATTGGAAGTGAAAACCTGTCAAAACCGTACATAGTTGCGGAGATTAAGCGGAGACTGGACGCTTTGGCCATGACGGCGGAACAGGCGACCAAGATCATTAGTGACATTGCCAATAGTCGCTTGAACGACTATCTGGTGATTGTGCCTACGCTCAAAACGCAACTAGTCAAAAAGTTGCACGTGGATCGGATTCAGGAGATCGAGGAGCAAATTGTTTTTGAGGACGAGTATGCGAAAGAAGCAGGCCTTGAAGAGAAAGAGTTGGCTCTTCACCAGAAGGCACAGGCAGCCCGCAGGCGGCAAATCGTTCGGCTAAGGCTGGAGGTGCAGCGAAACGCTGAAGCTTTTGCGTACGTGGATAGCGAGCCCATCCTTTCAGAGCGGGTTGAGATTGATCTGGCCGCCCTGGCTAAAGACAAAGAACTGGGCCGAATCAAGAAACTCAAGTTCGGGGAATTCGGGCCTGAGGTTGAGTTGCAGGATTCAATGGCCGCAGCGGATAAGATCCTACAGCTCCATGGCAAGTACAAGAACATTGCAACCGTAGATAACAAAATCGAAGTAACGGTAATACGCCAACGAACCCCTAGACCAGGCGAAGCACATGAAGATTGAGTTAGTCATTCCAGAACTTCACGAGAATCAGCAGTACATCCGGGATCATGCCAAGCGTTTTAATGTCGTCCGCTGCGGTCGCGTTTCGGCAAATCCGACATGGCCAAAGACCTGTTATGCGAAACGGCTCTGGATGATGCCATGCCCGCTGCTTACTACGCACCTACGTACAAGATGCTGGCGACCTTCTGGGCGGAGTTCAAGGCTATGATGACACCAGTTATCTCCAGCAAAGACGAGCAGCTGAAAACCCTACGCCTGATCAATGGGGCCGTGATTGATTTCTGGTCGCTTCAGGATGATAACGTTTCGCGGGGTCGTAAATACAAACGGGTCGTAGTCGATGAGGCAGCGATCACAGAGAATCTGGAAACCGCGTGGAATCAGGCAATCCGGCCCACGCTGACCGATTACAAGGGGGATGCGTGGTTTATGTCCACGCCAAAAGGCCGACAGAGCTATTTCTTCAAGCTTACGGAGAACGAAAAGACGAAATCAAACTGGAAGTCTTTCCACTTTCGAACCGTCGATAATCCCTACATCGATCCGGAGGAGGTGGAGATGGCAAAAGAAGATTTGGATGCGTTAACCTTTACGCAGGAGTATGAGGCCGAGTTTGTAGAGCTGGAAGGCAATCCGTTTTTTCATGCCTGGACGACCGAGCGGAACGTTCAGAAAAATTACTACGATCCTGAGCTTCCAATCTACCTATCCTTTGACTTTAACATTCGAAACTCGCTGACCGTTTACCAGATTGATTTTGATAAGCGGGAGGTCAGGGGGCTTGAAGAGTATCAGCAGGGCGGCATCGGAATGGATCTGGAGCAGCTCTGTAAAGACGTCGCTCTAAAGTATCCGGGGGCGGTGATGATCATTACGGGGGATGCCTCCGGCAATAGTCGCAATGCCCTGACTGTGGATAACCAGGCCGCTTATCAACTTATCGAAAGCTACCTGCAGGACGCTGGGGTGGTCTTTACTTCGTTCCGAGTGCCCGAGGCCAACCCGAAAACGGTAAACGCCCGGGTAGTGTGTAACGCGGTTATCAAGCATTTCAACATCACCACGGATCCATCGATGACGATCACCAATGCGGATATTCAGCTGATGCGAATGCGGAGTGATGGAGGCCTGGATAAAGCTCATGCCGACAAACACAATTATGGCCACGCTGGCGATACGTACCGTTATTTGATTTACAACATTTGTTACGATTGGTACACGAATCGAAGACCTGCAAACGAAAACTAATTCACACTCAGGCGATTCCGTGAAATCTCGTTTGCGGGCTCGTTTGCAAAAACCTAAACTTATGTGCTTTGCCTGTAGAACTTTTCGCGAACATCCCAAACACCTCGCCCTAACCAAGACCGGTAGCATTACGATCATGACGGGCCTTCATGCCTACACCATTGTTGAAATAGAGCTAAGGGGGCGGTCCAAAGTCCATAAGCAGAAAACCAAAGTATTTGAAGACGGGAGTGTACTGCTGCTGCTAACCGAATCCATCACGGAAGATCTTCCGCCTTACTGGTACGTACCCTTTTCCATTAAAGTATACCTGGTTGAGCCCGCCCATGAGCCGGTTTTTTGGAAGGATGAGATAGGTCAATACAACGAGATCAGGTTCAAGACGAGCAGCTATGACGGAATCTTAAACGAATCCACTATTTTAGCTTCGTAATTTCAAATATGCAGATAAGAAAGTATGAAACTGGAAGCTTTGGGCAAAGAACCCGAAAACCCGTTTGCCGCCCTGGTGGGCCTCAAGGGCGTTACGCCTTCGGAAGGCACGCAGCCTTCGATGTGGCTGGATGATCTGCCCGGTATCACTCAGGAGCTGCCCGAAAAGCTTCGTAGCGGCGAAACGGGTAAGACTATGTGGGAGCGGATTCAAAGACTTGCCTGGCAATCCATGGGCGAAGCGGTTAAAAACGCTCTGGCTGGCCGTCTGGTCTTTGAGCGGGTACTGGCTCAGACGGCTCCCCTTGAATCCAGAGCAAAGGGCGAAGTATTCCAGCCCTCAGCCCGCTGGGAATGCTGGGAGATTCACACGCCGCCTAGTAAATGGGTTACTCTCCAGTTTCATACGGCTACGCTGTATTGCGATGAGGAGGAGTTTGCTTCAACGCTGAAGATTTGGGATATGAGCACGGGCAAAGAGCTGCATTCCCAGACTGTGACGAGTGAAACCGAAATTACGATTGGCCAGCAGGTAGATCTAAAACGCGGGGCTCACCTGCTCATCGGCATTGATTGCACGGACCTGACGCTGTACGCAGCGGATTCGGGCAAATGGTGTGATTTCGTGACCGGGGCTCCTATTTATCCAGCCAACGCAGACAATGGTTGGAAGGCGGATAGTACGTTTCGCGTGTTCCCTAGCTCTATGCCGAAAGGGGTAACACCTATCCAGCAGAATACTGTGCAGGTGGACGAAGGGCAGACGGGCTTACAGATTGATGTTCGCCTGGTGGGTAGCATGGAGGCCTTTCTGACCGAATACTCCCGCGATTTGGCGTACGCCTACCGGCTGCTATGCGGCTCCCTGCTCATGGATGAGAAGCTGGGCAGTAAGGAACTGAACCACTCTGCGAAGACTAACCTTGAATTTGCCCTTGAAAAGCGGGACGCATGGCGAAAGGAATTCAATCAGGTCATCCCTCGAGCTGTAAAGGCCATAGACCTCCGCGGCCAATCTCTGTGCTGGAGTTGTGATGACGAGGCCTTTTGCATCGGTATTGTTTCAAGCGTTTAACCAATCAAAACACAACTTATATGGCCTTTTATCAGAAAAAACCCGTAGTCGTAGAAGCTGTACAACTACAGCGAAACAACATCGAAGAGGTTTATCGCTTCGTGAATCAGCTTAGCGATGACCATGACATTCACAACCGCTCAAGCTGGACTGCGGAAGAAAAGTGGGAGGACTATTGTGCGATGATTTGCCGGGATGGTTTTCAACTCAAGACTAAAGAAAGCGGTCAAGGCGTCCAAATCGCCAGTGTCGGCGATTACATCGTTAAGGGTTTTACTCAGGAATTAGGCTGG
The DNA here is from genome assembly GCF_002261125.1 of Siphonobacter sp. BAB-5385. Classification (NCBI taxonomy): domain Bacteria; kingdom Pseudomonadati; phylum Bacteroidota; class Cytophagia; order Cytophagales; family Cytophagaceae; genus Siphonobacter; species Siphonobacter sp. BAB-5385. The sequence goes on from NZ_NMPS01000055.1 coordinate 8,282, forward strand.
CATTTCTGGCCCGTAAAGCCTAGCTACTTCGAGGAAAACTACTTCGAAGTGCCTGAGCCCATTGCTCAATGAAAACGCAATACTATTTCCTGACCCCTGATCACCCGGTGCCCGAAGTTGGACGCTATTACGTCAAGTTCCGGAAAAACCACACCGTTAGCTCCGTACACCGGGTACTCTCCGTGAAGCTCACCCAGCAGAAGAAACCCGTTGAGGGCTATATCTGCTACACGCTCAAAATCGAGAGGCTGGAAGGCTTGGTACCATTCGCGGAATTTGAGTTCAGTGATGAGTGTCAGGGGGTCTGGGTGAAAGGAGAGGAGGCCTATGCAGCCTTCCCGTTCGATCCAAAAAAGCATTAGCCATGTATTCAGTCTCTTTAAACCAAAATACTCCTGATGTCGTGCAGCTGGTTGTGCAGGGCCTGGTACATCTGGAAGGTGATCTACCGAAGATACTCACGCAGTCGGCCCTTGATCACGTAGCCGTGGTCAAATGGCGTATTCAGCAGAAAGGACAGGGTACCGATGGTCAAAGCCTGATCACCAAGGCTACGAAGCGGCTGGGAGCCTACTCGAAGTATTACGGCCGTAACCGGGCAAAGCGTGGTCGGCAGACTGAACGTGTTGATTTTACTGATTCAGGGGACTTGATGCGAAGCTTTCAGGTGTTGCCGCCTGAGGTGCAGGTTGATGGATCCGTGCTCGTGCAGGCTGGATTTACGGACGATAGTCAGGGTAAGATTGCGGGTTATCTGGAGGAGTACTTTGGGGACTCTTTTTATCCCACTGAAGGCGAAAAACAAGTCATCTCCGCAGGCCTTGCTGATGCAGTAAACGAGCGGATTACATTATGAGTGAGCCTAGATTCTTTATCGGTATTCCGATCAATCTCTCCGCGTTCGAAAAGCAACGAAACCGCGAGGATGCCATGCAACGATTAGCGGATGCCTGCTTTGCCCTTGATATGGATGAGTTGCTGGATTTGAGAATCGAGTTTGCTCAGTCTAGCGATGAAGTACTTCGAAACGAGGTGGCAACGATTGACGAAGTTTTATCACGAATTCGGCAGTCTTAAGTACGCTTTTGCCGCTTTTTATTACGCTTTTCTCACTTTTTGTAACGCTATGAATCCTTGGCAACTCATTGACGAATTTTTGTCTGACAAGTTTAACCCCTGCGATTATAGCACAGTGGCCTATGGCTTAGTGCGTCAGGCAGTGGACGGGGAGGGCGTTGTGGGTCGCCTCATCAAAGAATCCGATCCTGATCTGGAGGAACTGTCCTTTGATTTTGGAGCGGATGTACAGTGGTTTCACATGCTGGGCTCGCAAGGCTCTACGCCCGGGGACTTTGGATCTAATCTAACGCACCGGGTGGAGCTAGTTTGGGCTGAAAAAGTAGGCGTTTCTGCCTTTTCTGCCCACGCCATTGACGACGCCTTCGGACTGTTTTACCCTCAGCTTTCTACGAGTGTGGGGCCCTTCAACGCCCGGCGTTGGAACCTCGAACTGAAAGACCTTCCTAACGAATACAAATTCGGGGTAGTAACCTACTCTTTTAATCGCCTCACCAACTATGCCTGATTTTTCAAAAGAGACCAGTAAGGCCTCGAAAGCCTTCGAAGACTGCGATACTAAAGAATTCGCCTTTCATTCCCTGGGTGTGGATTACTATAAGCATACGCACCGGGGCTTTAACATGACCTATTCCAAGTGGTTCGAGCTATCGACCATGAGCGAATTTCACGACAAATGGAAGCTTACGGCCATCGACGTCGATGAGTTTTTCCGGGTCGAACGGGATTCCTGGGCCACCATCCGGGCGATGGTAGCCGGTGGACAGCAGGAGGAGGCTTTGGAGTTCATCGATGAGGCCATGACCTACAATTCACTGGTCAGCATTCGCCGCCTGGCTAAACATCCGGAAGCGTTGTACCGCGAAGCTTCCGTATTCTTTTTCGATCAGACCGAAGACCCTGCCCGCTATGATGAGTTGTACGCGGAGGAAAAGATCAAACGCTGGATTCAGGATCCCGAGCTTATCAATAACAAGGAGCTTTTTTTTCGCCAATCAGTGCTTTGTTGCCATCGGACGCGTTGTCGATGCCTACGGAGGAACTCGAACAGACGATACTCCAGCTCAGAGACCTGGTGCAGACGGGAGCAACCGCAAGCGTATTGGCCTCCGAGAAAGCGTCGATGCTTGGCGGGTTGAGCAACATCGCCAGTTCTACGCTGAAAAATATGCTCTTGCGAACGGAGATGCTAAGGGAATACGAGAGCTTGACGGACTTACTATCCAAGCGTATTTAGACTTCCGTCTGGCGTGGCAGGCTCAGAAATCGCGGGAAGAAGAGGAATTGAAGAAAATGAGTAACCCGGCAAAATCATCCAATGATTTTGCAACGAACCCCTGATAGGCCTATGATACGTGGATCAGGATCACAATATTCGCCTGAAGCTTCAGGCGTCCATGGAGGGCAAGAATGTCGTTGCTGAGCAACTGAATTCTCTGCTTTCCATTGAAAAACAGCTTACCGAACAGAATTACAAATTAGCCGAGGCGGCCAAAACCCGAGCCGCCGCAGCGGAAGCCTCCGCCTCCAGAGAAAGAGCACTGGTACAAGGGGTCGTCAGTATTCAAGGCGAACTGGCCGAAGCTAATCGCCGGGCTGAGGAGGCCGCCAAACGTGCTGCTGAAGCTGCCAAGGCCCGGGCCGAAGCCAATAAACGCGAGGCGGAACGGGAAAAGGGCATTCTCGAAAACCTGAAAGCCAAATACGCCGAGGTTGAAAAAGCCCGTGAGCGTGCCATGTCTCACAAGGAGATTCGGCAGTATAATGCTCAGCTTTCGGACCTGCAACGCCAGATCGCCCGCGTAGATGGTGGGATGCGGGGGTTAGGCCAGACAACCGTAGGCACTTCCAATCAATTCCGTACGCTTCATAACTACGCGACGGCGGCTCTTTCTACGGCGGCTCTCACGCAGTTTGGTAATAAGCTCAAAGACGTAACCAGCAATGCGGAATCTTTCGGCATCAGCCTGGAGACGATGTTGCAATCCAAACTCAATGCCGATAAGCTCAATAGTCAGGTCATTGATTTTGCCAAGCGTACGCCCTTTACGCTGGGTGAGGTCCAGGAGCAAACGACCAAACTGCTGGCTTATAACATTGCCTCTGGTGATGTTGTCAAAACTATCGAGGAATTGGGTAACATCGCCGCTGGCGTCGGCAAAGAAAAGCTTCCCTTTTTAACGCTGGCTTATGGTCAGGTGCGGGCGTTAGGTAGACTCACCGGGCAGGAGGTCCGGCAGTTCACCGAGGCCGGGGTTCCTCTGCTGGAGCTGCTGGCCAAGCAATCCGGCAAGACCACCGCCCAGATTCAAAAGGACGTAACCGAGGGAGCCGTTTCCTTTGAAATGGTAAAGGCGGCCATCTCCTCGACTTCCGCTGAAGGCGGCAAGTTCTTTAATCTCATGGGTAAGCAGTCGCAAACCCTGGCGGGCCGTCTTTCTAACTTTTCTGATACCGTTGATCAGGGCCTGGTGCGGGTGGGTAACCGCCTCAAGCAAACCGGCATGAATCTGCTAGGCATGGCTGACGACTTCATTCAGGCCAGCCTGGGCAGTGAAAGTGCAGTAAACCGGACGATTAGCTACATCAAAGCTCTGATTGCGATGTACGTCACCTACCGGGCCGTATCTGCTGCAATCACCGTGCAGAAGCGGCTGGAAGTGGCGGCTGATCTGGAGCTAGTGGGTAGTCACCGCCTTTTGTACGCTGTCACGGGTCAATTGAATCTGGCTCAGCAAGGCCTTTGGGCCACGCTTCGAGCAAATCCGATTGGTTTGATCGTGGGAGCCATCGGCCTGGCTGTTACGGCCTATCAGCTCTGGAAAGGAGCCAGTACTGAAGTGGTCAGTGCGATCGGCGAAGAGGAGGGCAAGCTCCGGGCCGAGCGGGATACACTCAATGCCCTCACGAGTGCCGTGGTAACGGCCAATGCCGCCAACGGCGAACGGATCCGCGTGCTTAAAAACCTCAATGAGCAGTATCCGGACCTGTTGCGGGGACTTGATCTGGAGAAGGTTTCTAACCGGGAGCTGGTTAATATCCTGGCAGCTGTAAACCGGGAATATAAAAACCGGATTGAGAATGCCCGCCTTGCCTACCAGCCGAGCAGAACGGCGAGAAACGCAAGGAGATGTATCAGACGGAGCTTGATCTCATCAACCGTCTCAAGGAAGCCGATGCCAATTTCAAACCCATCTCTCGTGATATCGCCGGTGTCATCCGGGAGGCTCAGTCCTACATCAAGCGTACAGCTGGCAAGAATACCGATCCTTACATCGCAGATCTGATTTCTGAACTCGAACTCGTCAAGCCTCGGGCTAGACAGGTCTCTGAGACTATGCAGGAACTTGATTCAGAGGATCGGGCGATTTCCAATGAAAAGCAAAAGCGGAATGAGGCTCAAGAGAAGTTTGAGAAGCGTAATTATGATTTAGGCCTCAAACGTATCAAGCAACTGGAAAGCGAGCTGAAGGGCAGTAAGAACCTGACTGAGGAGCAGCGAAAGGAGAAACAGCAGCAGCTCGATGCGTACCTGGCTCGAAAAAAACAGTATGAGGAGCAGCATGGCCTCGTCGTTGTCAACGGCCAGAAGGAAGATAAAGCGAAAAAGAAGTGGCACGATGATGATTTGGTTAGACGCCGGGCGGAGGTACTAGCCATGGAGGACTCGCTGGCCAAACGCCTTTTGCTTATCAATGCCGATGAACGGATTGCTATTTCTAAAGCACGTTTTGAAAAGAAAACGGAGACGGAGATTGATGAAATCCGGGCCGAATACGAAGAGAAACGCCGTAAGACACTCAAGGATGAGCGGGAAGACCGAAAGAAGCTTTCCGATGACCTACTGGAGCACGAGAAGCAGATCAAGGATAAAATCCTAGAGCAGAAGAAAAAGGAACTCGAGGAGCAAAAGAAGCTCGATGCCGAGTACCATGAGCTACTCGTAAAACAGGCGAGGCTACGTGAGGAGATAGGACTGGAGCAAGCTCGTGAGCGGGAACTTCGGGATGCCCGTGGTTTAATGGAACGTATTGCTATTCAGCGGAAGTATGACAACCTCATAGCTACGATTCACATCAATTCTTTACAGCAAGAGATTTTCCGTGAGAAACTGAATCTTGAATACAAAAGAAAGGTCAGCAAGGTATCTGAGAACGAAGAACGTGAGTCACGAAACCGCATTATCAAGCTTGAAAACCAAGTTGATGAAGAGCGGAGGAGACTAGCCGATAAACAGGCAGATCGGGAAAATGCGGCAGCTGAACGTCGCCGTCAACTGGAGCGTGAGTCCACGCAAATGATCATTCAACTTTTAGGACAAACTGAAAATGCGAATCTCAGAGCTTTTGCCAATATTTTGGCCGCTTACCAGCAGTTTACAGATAAACGGGACAAAGGGGAGGTTACGTGGATGGATAAGGCTACCCTGGGTATTACTGCTTTGTCTGCCGCTAGTGCCGCTTTCTTTTCTGCCGAAAGCGAACGCTACACAGCCCTGGCCCAAGCCGCAGCGGACCGCAATCAGGCCGAAATGGAAGCTTTGCAGAAGCGTCACAAGGCCGACCTTGATGGTTTTCAGGGAAATGAAACCCAGAAAAAACAGCTTCAGGATCGTCAGGATCGGGAAGAAAAGGCACTCCAAGAACGGCAGAGGAAAGAGGAGGCAGCGTTAAAGCTCAAAGCTTGGAAGGCAGATCAGGCGGGCAAAATAAGCCAGACTATCAGTGCGGGTGCATTAGCTTCAGTTCAAGCCTTTTTTGCAGCGGGTGGTAACCCGGTCCTTGGAGCCATTTTCGCGGCTACCATTGGAGCATTTACAATCGCTGCTGTGGCTAAGATTGCTAAACAGAAAGCTCCCAAATTCTACGCTACGGGTACCGAATTCGTCGATGATAAGCGGGAGTTCCCCTCGGGCATCGATACCGTACCCGCCTATCTCACCCGGGGCGAATCAGTGCTGACCGTGCAGCAGAATAAGCGTAAACAGGACCTGGGCCTAAACAATGACGGGCTCTTGCGTACCGCTGAGCTGTATCAGACGCTGACGAGTCGACACTATTTCGCACTGGAGGGCAAGGAGTATGCCAAAACTACCAACCCGAACGAAAAGATGGAGCGTTTGATGGAAGGGGTCAGTCGCAAGCTTGACAACCTCAAGAAAACCAACATTACCATCGATCGTCGGGGCTTCAAGGTCTGGGAGGCTGAGAAGAACCGCCGCATTCAATTTCTTAACAATCAATACTTCGGCTCATGAGTTGCTATCGTTTTTTCATGGATGGCGTAGAGGTCGAAGAGCCGCAGGGCTTTGACGGCATGGCGTTTAAAAAAGAACGTCATGCCGTCTATTTCGGCTTCTTATCCCCAGGCATTGGCTACGGGGAGGCAGGTGATTTGACCTTTACGGATGAGATTTCCGTAGGCATCGCCCGGGCGGCCTGGAAACGCGAGGCGGTGGAGGCTCAGGTATCGCTCGACATTCGTCTGGATGAGCAGCTCGTCTTTTCGGGAAATCTGGATTTTGCCAAGGCGAAAGTGGGTAGTGATTACGTGTCCTGTAGTCTGAAAATGCAGAAGTCAGTACGCGATTTTCTGACCACGGCCACCAATACTGTAACTGTTACGCCCAGCGAGCGAGTACAGTTGCCCTCAAGGCCTGATAATGCGATTGCCAGTCACGAAATCGCTCCGGACTTTCCCCAGTACTCGTACAAGGGAGCAGATGAAAAAGACCTTTCGCACTATCCAGTCTGGGAAACCGTGAAAACGGGTACTGACGTCAAGAACTTTGGCGTGGTCGATGAGAAAACCGGCCTTGCCTGGCATGCCGTACCTTCGCCCTTCCGGCCCGATCAAACCGATCTAAACGCTTCCCGCGAAGAGTGGCGAATTGCTTACAACGTTACGGGCTTTAAAGAAACACAGGTCGAGGACTATCAGGACATTACCGTGCGGGTGGTGGGCATGATTCACTTACAAGCGTATTCTGTAGCTGGTGGCTCGTTTCAGATGGTCCTGGAATACGACAAGGGCGGCAGCAGCTACGCAACGAACGCGGGCGATGTCACCAGCCGGGTGACGGTGGCTGATCTGCCGCTTACGCAGCAGCTGACTGAGCACATCTTTTTCTTTGATGAAATCGTCACGCTTCAATCGGTGGGTGCCTGGCTGTTTTATAGGGGCCTTTCCTTTAGGGTGCTTTCCGATACACCCAGCACGGATTTTCTCTTCGATTATCAGGCCGATAGTTTTCTCTCGGTCGAGGTCTTTAAACCAGATGCTCAGCAACCCGTCGATCCATTGTTTTTTGAAGGGGAGGCTTTGATTAAAGACTTACTCAAGCGGAATACGGGGCTTGATGCTCAGGTGAATCTGGGCCTTTTGGAAGGAGAAAAACTGTTTATCACCTCTGGTAAGAACATCCGGGGGCTGTCGTCTGATTTTGGGGTATCCTTCGAGCAGCTATTTAAGGGGCTGGATGGCCTGCTTTGCCTGGGAGCTGAAGTTTCCGGCAATACGATGATCATCGAGCCGAAACCCCGCATGATCGGGAACGCAATCGCTTACCCGCTAGGAGAAGTGGATGAGCTGTTTGAAGAATCATCGGAAAACTGGCTCTTTTCCAGGGTAAAAGTAGGCTTTAGCGAATGGCAGGCGGGCAGTCCTTTTGGCCTCGATGAAATCAACTCCTTCCGCGAGTACGCTACATATATTAAGGCGGTAGAGAAAGAGCTGGACATCCGATCCGAGCTGATAGGATCTTCCTACATCATTCAGGAAGGCCGCAGCCGGATTGGAACCGATGAAGCCCGCGAAGACTGGAGTTTCGATGAAAAGTTGTTTGTAGTCATCGCGGTCTTTGATGCGGCCATCGGCGGGTACCGGGCGAAAACGGGCGATGATAATGCTACGGCCGTACTGAATGTCAAGCAGGCCGTGAACCTTTCCATTCGGCCCACGGAGGCCGTTCGGCGGTGGCTTCCGCTGCTTTCTGCCTCTGGCCAGATGACGTTTTCCGCCGGGGAGGGCAACTACCGGGCGGTACTTGATGGCCTGGCCGAAAACCGAAACTTTCCCCCCAGTACTCCGCTGCTTTCCCGTCGGGCAATTCACATCAATACCAAGATCGAAATGGATACTTACGCGGGTATTGGCCAGACCATTTCTGTCGAGACGGAGGAGGGCATGAGGGAGGCTCTGGTACAGTCGGTTAGTTTTCGTCCATCCACTTCTGACTCCGAGGCGGAGATTGTAGCCTACTTACTTTTATGAAAATCATTGATTTTTCGCCCTTCCCAGAATTTCCGCAGCGGCTTCCCCTGCAAGCAGCTCCGCTGGATGACTGGGCCTTTGAACTCGACAAATCCGTGCTGGGCACGTTGCCCCTAGATCAGGCGGAAGTAGTTCTGTATTCCACTTCCTACCAAGCAAATCTTTGTGCTACGGGAACTGAGCACGTCTATCCGGAACGGGGCGGCCTGCGTCTTTTCGAAGATGATGGAATGGTGAGCTTTAGACTAGCCTTCGGGGCCCTTACGCCGGGTAAGCAATTCGCGGTGCTCATCGATGGGACCGAGTACTTTGGCACCTACGAGGTGGGTTCCGCTGGGCAGGAAGTAGAGCTAAACCGAATCGTAGCCTGGCTGGAAGCCAAAACGGACGTGCAGACCAAAGCCAGCCGGATGGGTAGTTTGATTACTGTGACCATGCGGCCCGCTTTTGCTGGTCAGTTTAACGGCAAGGAAATCGCTACGAGCCTGGGCAGTGGTTCCCGGCAAAACGTGAATAATCCTACGCTGTACACGGAATCGGTAGGCCAGCCCATCGACGAGCCAGCCATGGACGGGTACCGTTGGACCTTTACCAACCTCATGGAGGGGCAAATCGTCCGGTTTAATAATTTTGCCGACATCGTCATTCGGCCCGGCGACACGTCCCAGAACATCATCCCTCATCTGCTCACGGGTATTGGTTACTCGGTGGAGCGGGATTTGTTTTGGGTGCCCAAACCTAACGTCTGGACCCTTGATCCCAGTCCCGGTAGTCGGAAGGTAGTCAATACGAATAAGGTTCAGTTCACGGCTAACTACGTCAGCACCTCGAACGGTGTGGACTACTACAACTTTTCAGTCATTGCTGATAAGATCGAGGAGGGCAATACGTTTCGCTATACGCTTCAGAACGGCACGACTTTCGAAGTGGTAGCAAAAAAAGGCTGGAATGTTAACCAGGTGATGACCGCTTTGCAGCCCGACGGCAAAACGGTTGGTTCCCGCCGTGGCCAGACGCCCGCTCCCAAATACGTTCCCGGATCCCGAACGCAGGTCAACCCCTCGGCTCCCGTCGTCATCCAGGAGCTGGTGCGGACAAAAAAGGCTCAGCAATACATCATGTGGCGGGCGGTCATCGGTGATGATGTCATGATGGGCAATCGCTTCGAGCTGCGGGAAGCGGCCTACGTGGCAAAGCCGGGCGATACCGCCGCCACGGTCGCAGCTGAGCTGGCAAAGCTCCTTGGCGGCAAGGCCGAGGATACGACGGTACTGTTTTTCTCTTCCGAGGAAAAGCCTTTTTACAATCGGGTTTTAAAAGGCAGCTCGCTTTCTGAGGCTGACCGGGCCCCTGTCTCAGTGGCAGGATCTTCCGTTCTGGTGGAAACCAAACGAAAGTGCGTACGGGGCTGGGTACGCTTTCCTTGCGAAAAAGGCCTGGTGCATATTGGCATACGAAAGAAAGGGGAGGCTCTGCCCTTTGCCCTGTCGAATGCCATCCACGTCAAAAGCCGCTATGCGGGCAAAACAGTATTTCTGCAGGTCGGTAATTGGCAGATGCGGCTGGCCGGAACGGTGCGTAACCTGACAGCCGCCCGAGAAGACACGACGAGCACGAGTACGTCCGGGAGCCGGGCTACAACCTCAAAGGTTAGTTACAAATACGATTTGATGCTGGCTCCCTACGAAGACTGGTACCATATCGCCTTGACTACGCTTTTGAAAGGATCTTTTTTTCTTGAAAAACAGGTGTATCAGGTGGATGGTGACTACGAGCAGTCGGCTGAAATGCCAAGTGGTTACGGGCGATCCGGAAAACAGACGCTCACGCTTCATCAGCAAGGGGGTAAATGCTTTTCCTCGGAGCGGGCCCAGCTGGTGATCCAGCCGAATCCGTACCAGGTGCGGGTACGTCTGGCTGGTGAGGAAAAGACGCTGAATCTAACGGCCACGACCGCCGTTTCAAAAGGGGCCTACTATCTGGAAGTGTATTCCGGATCGCCTTTTCCGTGCCGGATCGATGTGGTTCAGGATGGACTCAAAACCAGCAGTCAGTACCTTTCGGGCTTTGGGCACACGGAAGCCGAGGTAACGCTACTTATGCCTGGTACCGTCGTCGAGGTAAAAGTTGAAGAACTGCCTAAAGCCCGTTGTGAATACGTAGCCATGGACGTAAGTGTGTCGAGCTGGGCCTGCGAACTACGGACCGTGCAGCAACTTTCGGATTACAACACGGAAGACTATTCGGGTGAGTACGCTGATAAGGGCTTGGATATCCAGATTCCCGAAACGGGCTTCGGCGGTACTGATGCGGCGATGACGGGATGGAAGAAACCAGTAAAGATAAAAATTGGGGCTACAGAAGTGGATTATTCGGCGTATCTGGAACAGTACGTTTCCGAGGGGTATCCGTACCTGGGCCCCGTATATGATCCGATTTCTTGCGGCTCCTAAATAAATAAAGGCGAAGCTATAAGCCCCGCCTTATTCCAAAGTTCAACCTTCAACCTATCTGAAACAAACATAATAACTTATTTGCAAATTTGTTATTATGTTTGTCTAAATTATCCGGCAGAGAGTACTGACGCTTTTTTCGGCAGAACGAGCGTAACGAATGTTAGCCTTAGACGCTAAATTTTCTTCTAAATGCATATTGCATCCACGCTAGCAGCGTCCTATGACAAGCCAGCAAAATCCTCCTTTTTAACCGCCACTTCGCCAGAACGTGGTTCTTTTATTGCCCTGGTACTCGTGGACCGGGATGTGCCCATCCCTTGGTATGACGGCTCGGCGGATGCCTGGACTGCGTCCAACATTGCAGAAAAGCTCTACAAAGCCGCTCTGGATGGTACTGCCTACGTTTGGAACGCCCACTCTATTAAGGGCCAAAATGAAACGACTGAAAACCGCACGGACGCTGTTTTCGGCTTTTCGGGAATTGGTGAGGCTGTTTCGATCACAGACGTGATTGCCTGGACGGTTCGTGATTCGTTTCACGAGGTCGAGTTCTACAACCGACTCCGCTCGCAGATGTCAGGTGAAGTTCACGCCTTTGTGTTCACGCAAAATTCCGTAATTCCCTACCTGGATGAAGAGCTGATTTTCTCGGATGTGAAGCCCTACAACGTTGACGGTAACATCAACAACCGAATTGTGGGGACTTTCAGCATGACGGGTAATCAGGAAACGAAGGGCGCCAAAGGTTCCCGGGTGCCCCGCATGGGAAAGAACTTCGATCAGAAGTTTAAAAAAGCTCCTCATTTAACCATTACGGGCGGCACGTACGCAGGTACGCAGCCCTTAGCCCCTGCAGCGTGTGCAGGCTCCGTGCTTCGCTTGACGGGTGTAGCCGCTGGGACGGGTCGGACGATCGCTTTTGCAATCGCCGAATCAGGAGTGGCCTGCCAAAGCTGGAGTCTGTTCTTGCAAGACGCGGATGGCAACTTTGTGGACCCTCCAACGGGATGGAGCATCAACCCGGCCACGGGCGTGATCACGGTTCCCAATAACGTTGCAGCCGGTACGCTACTCAAGTTTGCAGTAGCAGCTAGTTTACCGAATGGCGTTGTTGGCCAAAAGAATTTTGAGGTAGTCACCACTGCCTAACGCATCCAAGGCCTATTCTACGACGGAATAGGCCTTACCCTTTTTTGCAATGCTGAGTCTTTCCCAACTGCTGCCGTACTTAGCTGATTCGAATAAAAAGCACGAGCTATACGCTAGAACGCTTGAAGTTAAAAAAGCTCTAGCCGAGACGTTCGGTGAGGAGATGCCTGATTACCTCATTAAAGGGGTAGGGGCGGATAAAAAGCAAATCTTCAAGCCGTTAGAGCAAGAAAAGCACCAGAATTATAAGCGGTCCGTGTATCGAAATCCGTTCCGTTCGTTTCCTTCGCGGGTGATCGAGCAGCTGGACTCGATTCAGCAGGCCGATGACTTTACGGTGTATTTCCCCACCCAGGATGCTCTGCCCAACGAACTGCTTCAATCCTATCTGGAAACCGACTTTCCGGGTGGGTTGCCGTTTCGAACCTGGTTTTTTACGCGTGGCTTAAACCTCTACGTTAATGATCCCAACGGAAAAATCGTCGTTGTTCCGGAAACGCCGCCTGGCAGTGATCGGGAACTCCCCCAGCCTCGGGTATTCGACGTGCCTAGCGATCGCGTTATCGAATGCCAGCAAGCCTTTGCTGTCATCGAGTCCGCCCGAAAGTCCACCATCCGCGTTGAAGGAAAGCTAAAGCAGGATGGACGGATCCTGTGGTTTTTTGATCAGGAAAGCTACACCATTGCCACTGAGGTAGAACGCATCTCTGTCGGAGGCAACAAAAACCGCTCCGTCTTTGAGATTCAGGGGCTTTCGAAGCAGCTCGACACTGAAAGCAACCAACTGATGCTAGGCTTTAATCCGCCCCTTCATTATTGCGGAAAACTACCTGTTTCCCATATTGGCAATGCCAAGCATTTGCTGGAGGAAAAGCCGAGCGGTACCAGGCTGTTTAAATCTGTTTTGACGGATGCCATTGAGCCGCTACGGGACGGACAGGAGCTGTACGTAATGAGTCGGATCGAGTTCTATCAGCATCTCTATAGCAAGTACTGGCAGTACGTGACCACACCCTGCCCCTTGATTAAAACGGATAAGTGCAGCAACGGGTTACTGACCCAAGATTATGAGCAAGGCAATTTTAAACACAAAAGAGGTTCAGCCTGTCCAATTTGCGGAGGGTCGTCTTTTGTTATGCCCAAGTCGGCTCTGGATACGATTGCGGTTACGCTTCCCAAAAAAGCAGGACCTACCGATGGTAATACACCTATGCCTTCGGCTCCTTTCGCTGGTTACGTGGAAAAGTCGATCGACAATCTTACTAAGATGCTCGAGGAGTTCAAAAACCTTGAGGATCGAGCATGGTCGACCATTAACATGGAGTTTATGACGCGGGTGCCGCTGGTGCAGTCTGGCGTCGCAAAAACCGTGGACCGTCAACCCGCTAACAACTGGCTTCGATCGCAGGCGGCTCACCTGGTGGAAAGCGTCATGAATAACGCCACAGCCTTCGTAGCCAATCAGCGGTACTCCGTAGCGATTGGTAAAAAGAGCGTAGGAGCCATCCTGCCCAAGATCAGCGTACCGAAGTTTTTCGACATCTACGATCCCAGCTACTTACTGGAAGAAATTGACAGTCTGCGAAAAATCGGAGCTGATCAGGCGATGATTAGTGAAAAGATGGTCGAATACGAGCGGAAGCGGACGGGTAAGGATTCGCCCACCTCACGATTGCTGCGAATCAAGCAGGCCATTCAGCCCCTGTTCGGGTTTTCTCAAGCGGACGTGATTTCCTTGTACGCGGGTGGTATTGGCGGGGCTACGGCCATCAGCCGGGAAGATTTTCTGTTAAATATTCGCTTCGATGATTTTGTGCAGCGGGCTCTCATCGAGGTAGGGGATGCGTTTTGGTCCATGGAAGAGACAGCCCATAAGGAACTCTTTTACGCCTACGTAGCTGAAGAAATTCCGAAACTACCGCAGGCTGTTTCCCTCTATGATCAAATAAAAGCCAAAGACAATGGAAGTGGAGGAGCTGCTGGCCCTATTGACGAGGATTGAGGCCTTTCGTGATCAGATGATGGCTCGCTTTACGGCGGGTTTGGATGCGGCTACCCAGGAGCTGTATGAGGAGCTGACTACGTTTGCCGAAAGTCTGAGTTTCGGAACTACGGAAACGCCTCTTACCGATGCGGAGAAGATTCGAAACCGGCAGCAGGTACAAACCTTTCGAGCTGGAATCGTATCCAGGATGGAAGCGGGCAAATACGGTACCATTGTCACGGGGCTTATTACGGACTTGCGTCAAAGCCTGGGCATGTTTGACGGCTATTTTGGACGGGTCGCTTTAAACTTTCAACCCGCTAAAGCCTTGTACCGGGAAGTCTTCGCCCAGGGTGTAGATCGCACCATCCTGCAACTGACTGGAGCAGGGATGCAGGCCGAATTTACGGGCCCCGTAATCAATTTGCTCGATCAGTATGTGTCGGGCGGCCAGCCCTTAGCCAAGCTACGGAGAAACCTTCGGGAAGCAGTCGTAGAAAAAGGGCTCACCACCCGGACCGTCAAGCAGCTGGCCAGTGATGCCGTTGAGTTCGCAACGGCTGATTACGTGCAGACCATTAGCCGCGATGTGGGCCTTAAGCACTACCTCTATCAGGGCACTTTGATTGCCACCTCTCGCAAGTTTTGCACGGACCGCGTAGGAAAAGCCTATACAGAAAAAGAGGTATATGAGTGGCTCACCCAGGAGTGGCAGGGCAAAATTTCAGGCACCGATCGGCAGACGATTTTCATCTTTCGGGGCGGGTATAATTGTCGCCATCAACTGCTTCCGATTTCTAAAGCGATGTACGAGTATTTGAAATCTCAATCTTAGGATTTACTTTCGCTTTGTATTTTCATATTTGCAAATGTGTAATTATGGCTAATGACAATGTAACCATTCAGCGATCGGATAAAACCACCTTCGAGGCGGATGCTTCCTTCGTCAACACTCCTGAGTTTGCAAAGCTTCAGCGTACCCACGGCCTCAAAGTTGTGGAGCAGCAACCAGAAGCGGAGCCAGAAAAGGAGTCTAAATCTAAACCGTCCGATAAGGATAAAGACGCGAAATGAAAGATCTGAAAATTCTTTCCGAAGATGAATCCCAGGCGGGCTATCTGATTCCCAAGCAGGAGATTGCCGCCACTGACGAGCAGGAAGCGATCACCCAGCGTGACGAATCGGTTCGAGTCTATCGTAAAGCTTCCATTGATCCAGTACTGGAAAAAATTGGCGGTAACTCGAAACATCCGGATGCCAAAATGCTGCCCCACCCTCGCATGCGGAAAGTAGAAGGTTCGGTATTTGTGGTTTCGTTTACCGACCAAAACGGCCTTGCTCGCAAAGCTGTTCGTCACGAAAGCAAGCTGCCTGCCGAGGTAGTAGCTGATTTCCGCAATCCAGTGGATACTCAAAAAGAGGCCGAGCAGGCTGAAAAGGAAAAAGCCGAACAAACGCTGGCTGAAAAGCAAAAAGTGGATCAGGAAAAAGCAGAGCAGGAGCGTAAGCAAAAGGATGCGGAGGATAAAGTCGCTAATGCTCAAAAAGCCGCTGCCGAGAATGCGAAAAAGGCTGCTGAGGCCGAAAAGCAGGCAAAAGCCAAGGCTGAAGAGGCTAACAAGCTCAAGGCAGAAAACGAGAACCTGCTCAAGCAGCTCGAAGAGGCCAAGAAGGCAGCTCAGGTACCTGCTACAGCCACGCCTCCCCCTAACGCTTAATCATCACTTACGGGATAGGGTGGTTTAGGCCACCCTATCAACGTTCCTTAACAATCGCTATGAAATTCACGCAAGCGTTTAAATCATTTACCGGAGCCTTAGGCTTCAAATTAACGGAGGCTCAATTGGCTCAATTGGCAAAAGCCGATAATGTGGATCTACCCGATGAGCTGGATGATCTCATGGATTATATGGCCAACGACGGAGCAAACGTCATTAAAGGAGCTATGCGGGCTGAGGCACACAATGCCACCGACAAAGCCCTGAATGAATTTGTTGAGTTGTTTGGTAGCCCTGACGACCTGAAAGAGGTGCTCAAAAAGTCGGGAACCCCGACGAAGGTTCGGGAGATTGGTCAGAAGCTGCTTACCAAGTACAAAGCCCTTGAAACCGCTCAGAAAGGCGGCGATGGTGAAGGGGAGAAAAAGTTCGCCAAGGAAATTGAAACCTTGAATGCTCAGCTGCGAGAGTATGCCGAGAAGGAAGAAAAAGAGTGGAAGCCACTCAAGGAAAAAGCCGAAAAGGTTGATCGTCTGGAAAAGAATCTGACGCAAAAAGAGCTTTTAAACCGGCTGATGGGACACAAGTCCATTTCGGATGAGAAGAAAGCCGAGCGTCGCTTTGGCATGACTATCATGGCGGATGTTGAGGATATCCTCGCTCGTGAAAAGGTTCGGATCGATCCTGAAACCTTCAAGCTTGTCAGAACCGAAGACGGTTTGCCCCTAAGCAAAAAGGGCACCGAATACACCCTTGATAACGTCATCGATGAGGTGGCCAATCATGAGGACTGGAAAAAGAAATCTAACGGCTCTCCAACCAAAGATACACTGCCGGTAAATGCGAATGGAGAGGTAGATGAAGCTACGCTGAAGGCCGCTAAAGCCCTGGTGTAGTGATATAGGAGTACAGGGACCTTGTGTCCAACGATTACGCGTACTGGGCTCATAGCCAACGAACGAAAGGGAAATACCCTAACGTGCGAATCAATGCCAGTTCCTAAAATTAGTTTTCCTGGTCGTTTAGCCTACGTGGCTGTATCGGGAACGGTAAACAACAAAAACCAATTTCGCCAGTACGGGGCCGTGTCAGCTCTTCGCTCAGACCAAAACCGTGAGCTTACCAAGAACCTGGATCCTAACCTGAAAGAAGACGGAAGTCTGGTTTCAGCGGAAATGGACGGAGCGATTCCCGTTCCCAAGGTCAAATACGAGTACGACCCCAAGGTCAAATGGTCTGGTACCAACGAATACACCGATTTAACGACCGGTACGATCGTTGCCCAGCCTCTTACCGCTGAGTTTGCCCTGGATAAAGTACGTCAGCCTGATCCAATCCTGATTCCCGCCTACGTGTGGCGAGTACTGGAACAGGAAGCAGAAAAGTATCGTGATCAGTTGCTCGATGACGATCCTGTCGAAGTAGGTAAGGCGATGACTAAAATTCAGGCCATTTCTTCGCTTCAGGAAGTGGGTCGCGTCATCCGTAAAACGATCGAGAGTTCCTTCTTTGTGCCCATTGAAACCGTGGCGGTGAACTCGCTGGTCACCAATGCAGGCAAAAACCCCTTGTATCCTGATCTGGATCCGGGTGAAGCGGCCACCATCAAGTTGATGAATGCCGATGATTCTGTTACGGTGAAACTGGAAGACGATCTTTCCAACCTGACTGCACTTACCCAGGCCACGGGCCCATGGATCGTGCTGGCGGGTACGGGATCACGCGTACGAACCTACTTCAACCGTGTACTGAAGTCTGGTTTGAATGCTGCCGGTATTCAGCTGGGCGAGCAGATCAAGGAAGGTGGCGTTGAGTTTCATACCTCGATGTTTATTGATGCCATTCTGGGCCCCAATCACTTCTTTGTCATGGCTCCGGGTTCTGCTGCTCTGGTTTCTCAACAGGAGCTTCGCCACTACGACGGCCAGACGGTCGATGGGTACACCTATTCGACACTGAGCATGCCCGCCTTTGATTTGGCCATGGATTTACGTTTGCGTGAGTCGTCTCACAACAAGCGTAAAAACGCAGCCAATGCAGACGTGGTTGATCCGCACCCGCAAATCGTGATGGCTCCTTCGCTTCGGTATAACATCTGGACCAAGCCTCAGGGCTTCCACTATGCCGATAACACGGATCCATTGTACGCGGTAAATGGTATCTACCACTACATCGCCGAATAGTTTTCCACACACTTACCGAATTCAGTAGCCAGCGTATGCCTGGCTACTGAGCTTTTTACACTATGGCTTTTTCCTGGAGTGCTCTGATTGCTTTTGCGATGGATAAGCTCACACTGAAAAGTGCTGATGACCGCATTTTCGCGGTCGAGCACCGGGCAGTAGTGATGGCTGTCATCGAAAAAATGCAGGAGCTGGAGCAATCGGCGAAGTCAGGCCTGTACGTAATCGGATCCGTTAAAGCCTTCTCTGAAACGAATATCCCTTCACTGGCCACTGCCCCAGCTTTTTCCGGAATCATGGCCGGGGATGCCGTGGGGATTGTGGCTCAGGCCAACAAAGTCGAAAACGGCGTATACATCTATACGGGATCGGGCTACAGACGGGCTACGGCCGCCGATGGGTTCAACCCTTTAGTGCCTGGTGGCCTGATCACTTCGGGTACTTCGTCTTACGTGCTCCGTACGCGGGGTACGATCGCTGTCGGTACCACCCCCCAGCAGTGGGATCCGTTTTATGTCAATTCGGGCCGGGAGGAAACCAGCGATGAATACATCCCTATTATGGCCGACTCGCAAAAGGAGTATACGCTTAGCGAGGACATGCTCAAAGGGGGCACCATCAAGCGGGTATGGATCGATGATCCAGATAAAACAAAGGTGGTTAAAAACTGGACCTACGACGAGGAGCAGCGAAAACTAACCATCGATGTGACTTACGCCAATCGCTGCCGGAAAGGTTCAGAGCTATTTGCCGAGATCGCTACCATTGGCACCTCCGGGGCTTCGTACGGATTCGAGTTTGAAGCCATCGAAAATGCCGGGAATACCGCTCAGCTAGCCTGGCGATACGCCAACGAAACCAGTGCCAAACTTCGACCCATTAAAAACGCCATTCTTCGCGTAGAAACCGGCGTTCGCACGAAAACGTATCAGGTGGCCGGAGCCAAGAACGGTCAAATCTTCACCCATAATGGCAATACGGATAATCTGATCATTGAAGCCGTAACCAGTAATGGTACTTACGATCGCAACATTACCGCCGTTCCGTCTGGCAAAAACAGTTTTCAGTTGCTGGTTCCGGAAGGCGATCCCGATTTCACCGGAAAAATCTTCCTTAAACTTTATCCGCAAGCATGAAAGCGATTTTAGCACTTGTATTAAGTCTTTGGTTTAGCTACTCGCACGCCCAGGTTGAGCTAACTCAGGCAAAGAATAAGCCGGGTAGTAATTCATCCCGTACGGCTTTGTCAGCGGTCAATGGGGTTATTTACGGAAACGATGGCAATCCTTTCGTACTGGAAGCTCGTAAATTCACTTCTTTAGCTGAGGTAAGAAGCTTTGACAATCCCACTGCTGGTGTGTTTTATCAGGTGTGGCTGAGTAATCGACTGGAGTTTTGGAAAGCGGATTTGATTGACAAAACCACCCCAGACAATAACCTTACCACAGTCGTTAGCTCAACGGGTGTTCGTTATAAACGTTTCTTTTCTTCGCTTTCGAGTCCCTTAACCACTGAATTCAAGGGGACCTGGAACGCTTCGACGAATCAGCCTGCCTTAACCACTACG
>NZ_NMPS01000056.1:0-228 GCF_002261125.1 Siphonobacter sp. BAB-5385
TTTCGCGATAGGACGGGGCCTGGTTTTAAGTCGACCATGAAGGTATTCGACTGTAGTTTAACAACTGTAAACCAACAACTGATAAATTGTTAGAAGATGATAAAACCTCTCCCGCTGGTAAGCTAGCCATTACATAGGGCAACTGAACGACCTTCGACAGCAGCAATGCGGTGAACTAAAGCAGGCGGTCGCCTACATGGAATGGTTAGGCGTGGAGAGGTCCAGCCT
>NZ_NMPS01000057.1:0-18604 GCF_002261125.1 Siphonobacter sp. BAB-5385
AAAGAGTCCGGCCAGCTGGCCGGACTCTTTGTTACCCTCCTCTATTCAGGTTTTCTCTCCCAGTACTCACCTGAATGATTCCTATACTAGTTAGCAAACCATAACTTCAGTTTTTTGTCGTTCTGGCCGCCCTGGCGTTTCAGAGCTTCGCTGAAATTGGTATAGTTCAGCGATTCCTCCGAACCCGGATAGGGCAAACGCGTGGGTACTACCCCTCCATTCGTATTCAGCGTCGGAGGCGTTAGTACGGGAATGCCCGTGCGGCGGTACTCCGTCCAGGCTTCCACGCCCTGTCCGTACAGAGCAATCCATTTTTGTTCCATCAGTTGCGTATAGCCCGCCGTACCACTTTTGAAGGCATTCGCCGTCAGGTACGCATCCGATGCCGTGAGGCCATACTGAGCGTGCGAAGCTTTAATGGCATCCGTGTAAAGGGTAGCCGCTTCGCCAGCCGAGGTAATTCCCTTATACGCAAATTCGGCTTTAATAAACAGCAATTCAGCATAGGTCATGATTACGCCTGGGGCCGTAGCCGACACGAAGTAATCCCCCACTTTCGACGTTTTTGACAAACCCAGAGCGTTGGCATCCGACGCCGACAGACCGTTGGGTACGCCCTTGTAATCACCCCCATCGGCGGGCAGGTTGGCGTATACTTTCAGGCGGGCATCTTCCATTCCTTTCAGTTTATTCACCAACGTCGCACTCACCCGGTGGTCATCCCGCGTTTTGCGGTTTTCGTTGACTGGGTTATTACTCGGAGCTGCATTGAGGTACGTCAACTGCACGTTATCGGCATTGGAAGTCAGTACCGGATACTTCGTCGGATCTTTCAGGATGCGTTCGATCTCGGCTTTCACATCGATCGGAGCATCCGCTTTTCCCAGCATTCGGTTCAGAATCCGCAGGCTTTGCGAGTTGGCGAATTTTTTCCATTTCGTCAGATCGCCATTGAACAGAATATCCCCTGCAATCGCTTTGCTTTTATCCGTAGTATTGATGAGTTCCGCAGCCGTTTTCAGTTCCGCTACCAGACCGGCGTAGACGTCTTTCTGAGCATCATACTTCGGCTGTAAGGTTCCTTCCATGCCTTTGATGGCGTCTGAATACGGAATATCTCCGTACACATCCGTAAGCAGGGTAAATACCCAGCTCCGCAGAATGGTGGCGACGGCCTGGTAATTCGTATTTCCCGTCTCCTGACCAATCTTGTAAATCCGCTGGTAATCGGCCAGTGACTCAATGTAGAAATTACTCCAGCCCGCGTTCGCGACGTCGTTGGAAGTCGTATACTGATCGACATCGGTATACTGAATCCGAGCCCAATGCTGAGAAACCAGATTTCCCACGTCCATGCCCAGCGAACCTCCCCAGTACGCATTCACGGCGGTCTGGATTCCGTTCGGCATGAATAAATCGGCCGTAGCCGTCGTGGGGTTGTTCGGGTTCGTATTTATTTGGTCGAACTCACCCGTACAGGCGGATAACCCAACCAGTACAAACGCCAATGCGGCTTTATATCGGAATGAATGAAAAATGCGTATCATGTCAGAAACTGTTACAGATTTAAGCTGATGTTGAAACCAACGGAACGAGTGGTCGGAATCTGTCCGTTTTCAATCCCCTGCACATTCGTATCGCCATAATAGCTGGTCTCCGGATCAATGTGCGGAATGTTGCTGTGCAGCAGAGCCAGATTCCGGCCTACCGCTGAAATCGTGATGTCACGGAAGGGCAGACGCTTGAATACTTTTCCGGGGAAAACGTAGGTCAGGCGTACCTCGCGAAGCTTCACGTAGCTACCATCAAAAATGGTTTCTTCGTTGTTCGTCAGCAGGTAGTACTTGTGGTGCCATTCTTCCGAAGAAATGTTTTTGGTATTCGGCACGTACTCCGGATTAGCTGCCGTCCCCACATTCACGACGCCGTCGCCCACAATACCCGTTTCCCGACCTACGGTCGTTTCTTTCAACACGCCGGTATAGCGACCGATATTAATGGTTTGCGAGAAAATATCGCCGCCCTGCTTCATGTCAATCAGCGTCGTCAGGGACAGGTTTTTGTAGGCAAACGTGTTTTGCAAGCCGCCAATCCATCGCGGTGTGAAGTTGCCTAATACGCGACGAACCGGATCGATGACGGGGTAGCCACTCTGGTCATAGACGATCTTTCCTTCCGGATTCCGCAGAAAACCCTGCCCGAAGAACGTACCGTAGGGCTGTCCGACGCGGGCTTCGATGCCCATGCCCCGCATGGTTCCGAGAGTGTAGGTGGTCAGGTTATCAACTAATTCCTTGACTTTGTTTTGGTTACGGGCCCAGTTCAACGTAATATCCCATTTGAAACTGTTCGTTTTCACGGCGGTACCCGTCAATTGAATTTCGACACCCCGGTTTTGTAACAGTCCGGCGTTGAGCCATTTCGACGAAAAGCCTGAAGCATTCGAAACGTCTACCTTCAGAATCTGGTTGTACGACTGCTTATCGTAATAGGTTACGTCCAGACCAATCCGGTTTTGCCAGAATTTTAATTCCGTACCGATTTCGTATGAACTGGTGATTTCTGGTTTCAGCTCGGCATTCAGTAATTCATTGCTTTCTTTCAGCGAAGCCTGACTACCCCAGGCGTTGGCGTAATCAAAGGCCTGAAGCAGGCGGTACGGATCGGTGTCGTTTCCTACGCGGGCAATACCACCCCGAATTTTAGCGAATGAAAGGAACGAGGACTGCACACTAAACATATCCGTCAGTACCGCACTGACCGCCGCCGACGGATAGAAGTACGAGCGATTGCTGGCTGGCAGGGCACTCGACCAGTCGTTACGGGCCGTCAGATCAAGGAAGAGGTAGTTACGGAAGCCGAGGTTCGCCGACGCATACAAACTATTCACGACTTTCTTACTGTACGAATTTTCCGTAACTGGACGCAGCCGCGAGTTACCCATATTCCAGACGCGGGGAATCGCCAGCTCAGCCGCCGACATGTAATCCCGCTGGTAGAAGTTTCGGCGGTGATTACCACCAATGTTGGCCGTTACGTCAAACTCTCCGAATTTGTGCGTAGCGTTCAGCAGGAAGTCAGAGTTTGATTCCTGAACGAAAATTTGTTCTTCGTTATAACCATCGAACAGGTTGGACGTGCGGGCAGCGTTTTTCGTTTTACGACGATCCGTATAAAAGTCGGTTCCCGTACGAGCCATCAGCGATAGCCAGTCGGTGAACTTATACGTAGCCGAAATATTTCCGAATAAGCGGTCTTTTTCGTTTTCCCGTTTGCTGTTCGCCAGCTGGTAGTATGGGTTCGTCCAGTAGTTGTAGTTCCAGTTATTCTGGTAAATGCTACCCGGAGCGGTGTAGTTTTGCAGGTTTTCCATATCCACCTGACGACCGAACCAGATAAAGTATAGCCCCCAGTTCGTACGGTTATCACTACCGTCTTTCACGTAATTACCTGTCGCCCGAATGTTCAGTTTGGGTGTCAAGTTCCAACCAGCATTTAGCGAAACCGTTTGGCGTTTGTAGTTCGTGAAAGGCAGAATTCCTGACTGATTTAAATCGGTAAGCGACAGACGGAAATCGCCTTTGTCACTACCACCCGTTAAGGAGATGTTATTTGTATAGGTTTTACCCGTTTTAAAGAACTGATTGACGTTATCCGGATGAGCCACCCAGGGCGTAGGCGTACGCACGCCATTGACAACCGGCGAATCAAACTGCTCGATCAGGCGACCATCCAGTCTGGGCCCCCAGCTTTCGTCTACGCCATCGTTCACGCCGCCGCCGCGACCGTCCACAAAGCGGAACTGCCCCTTGGCTCCCTGACCGTACTCATTCTGCCATTCGGGTAAACGAAAAGGCGTATCAAAGGTCGTATTAGAGTTTACCGACACGCCAATGCCTCGCGATCCTTTACCGCTTTTCAGGGTAATGAGTACTACGCCATTCGCTCCGCGTGACCCATACAGAGCCGCCGCTGCAGGGCCCTTCAGTACACTCATCGACTCAATATCATCGGGGTTGAGCGAAGCAGCTCCGTTTCCGTAATCGACTGCCGTGGGGTTATTATTGTAATTGCCATTGTCAATGGGTACACCATCCACCACAAACAGCGGCTGGTTATTATTTCCAATCGAGCTGGACCCCCGAATCAGCATTCGCGACGAAGCTCCCGGTGATCCATTGGAGTTGGTTACCTGTACCCCGGCAATTTTACCCGACAGGGCATTCACCAGGTTGGTCTCCCGAGCCTGTGTTAGTTGTTTACCTCCGATTTCCTGTACCGAATACCCCAGGGCTTTCTTTTCCCGCGTAATACCCAGGGCCGTTACCACGACTTCGCTTAGGCTACTCGCGTTCATCTGTAGCTGAATGTTCAGCGTACTTTCATCCCCCAGCACTACTTCCTTACTCGTAAAACCTACATAACTGAATACCAGCGTATTGCCCGAGGACACCGAAAGCTGGTACGCCCCTTCGGCGTTGGTCGTAGATCCCTTAGCCGTGCCTTTGATCGAAATTGATACGCCCGGCAACGGCTGCCCATCTTCCGAAGAAGTAATCACGCCCGTCAGCTGCCGATCCTGAGCGGTTGCCCAGAGACTACTCAGCAGCAATAGCAGAATAGATAAACGTTTGTTCATGAGATGTGTACGCGTTTTGTGAATGAAATACAGTCCCATCCCACCTGACAGCCAGGTCGGAAAAGCAATTACGGAGTCGATCAGAGCTTAGCTCAGGGGAATGGTAGAGCGTGAAGAAAGAGCATTCATGTTTGGTTAAGATTAATGGGAAGAAGCCAATTTTTATAGAATCTGGAACCAATATTACAAAAACGTATATCTAATTCAAATAATATTCTGATTTTTTATTAGTTACTTATTTTTTATGATGCTATACACAAATATATCAGTAGTATATTTTATTAAATTATGTTATATTAATATATAGTTTTAAATTTTTCAATTAACTCAATTAAACATCAAATTCATAATTTAAGACAATATCAAACATAATTTTTCTATTTTTCATATATATATTTCAAATAAATCATATAAATCACTAATTATCCGTAAAACGTTATCTCTCCAAATTCATCAACTAATCTAAAAATTTGTATGAATGGGCGAGTGTAAAAACTTCAACTGGTTGTTCTGTCGAGGAAGGTAGATGAACAAGCCACTGTTAACGTGCTAAGAACTCAAGCGTAGAAAGTCATTCACCTCAGCAGAGCTGTGTGAAAAGAAGTGAAATCTGGAGAAGAGAGAAGAACCCTTCCAAGCAAGAGTGTCGGGAAGGAAAAACAACTGCCCAGGCCTGATAGGTCCCCGAGCAGTTGTTCAAAATTTACTGTATTGACTCGTCCGCTGCTTTTGTTTCGGGGACGCCGCACCATACCAGAAGCAAAGCGACTAACGCAATACCGGCCAAAACCAGAAATACAGTTTGAAAATTACTACGCTGGAGCAGAAACCCCGCAAACGCATTACTCAGCGAAGCACCTAGCCCAACGGCGGTGGCAATGGCCCCCTGCGTAGTATTGAACAGTCCGGTACCCTTCGTTAAATCGGATACAATCAGGATCGATAAAACTCCGAAAATGCCAGCTCCCAGTCCGTCAAGTACCTGAATGCATACCAGTAAAATCTCGTCGTTGGTTAGCGTATACAGTACCCCACGAATGGGCAAAACCAGAAAGGCGACCAATAAGATACGTTTACGACCCTTGGAAGCATGTTTTCCAACCCAGGCACTGACGGGGATCATGACAATCTGAGCGACAACGATACAGGCCGACATGTAGACGGAGGCTTCGCCCGCCTGGGCTTTTAACGAGAGCCGTTGCCCTAACAGGGGTAGCATGGCCGCATTCGCAAAGTGAAATAGGACACAAGCCAAAGCAAAAAGCAACAGGGAGGGCGTACGTAGCAGCGACCGCCAGGAACTTTCATCCGTTTTGTGATCACTCTCCCCACTGCCGCGAGCCAGTTCGTGGTTGATTTCCCCGTCTTTGATTTGCCAGATGCTGATGCTACTCAGCAGAGACATGACGGCAAGCAGGACGAAAATACCTTTGCTACTGAGAAAATGGCCAATCAGTCCCGCCAGCAGAGCAGCGATTACATTCCCGGCGTGATTAAAGGTTTCATTACGACCGATCCGGGCGTCGAGTGCCTGATGTCCGACTAAGCCCAGCGTAATCGCTGCCACCGCAGGACCAAACCATGCTGCCGAAATGCCCATCAGTGCCTGACCCGCCATAATGACCGGATACGTTGGAATCGTAATGGTGAGTAAGGCGGCTCCTGCCATTAACAGGGAAGCCAGCACCGTAAATAACTTTTTACGCGTGGTACGATCCACCAGTATTCCGGCGGGCGTCTGCATCACAACGGTCGTGATTCCCATAACGGACATGGCAATGCCAATGTCCTGGGGTTGCCACCGTAACGTCACCATCAAATAAATGGCTAAATAGGGCCCCATCCCATCGCGAACGTCGGCTAGCAGGAAATTCGCTTTGTCCAGTGCGGATAGACTTTGTCGGGAAGGCTGCGGTACCAGGGAAGAAGTGTTTACCATTTTTTGAAAATGAAAAACACCGCAATGATCAGGAAGACAAACCCGACGGCGTGGTTCCAGGCCAGGTGATCGGTTTTAAACAGGTAAACGGTCATGAGCGTAAAGACCGTCAGCGATACGACTTCCTGGATAATCTTGAGCTGAAAGAGCGTAAACGGCCCTCCCGTTTCCTCGGAGCCGATCCGATTGGCGGGCACCTGAAAGACGTACTCGAAAAAGGCGAGTCCCCAACTCAGGGCAATGACGCCGAATAACGAAAGTTTGGCCAGCTGGGGCCATTGTTTGACCTGCAGGTGTCCGTACCAGGCCAATGTCATAAACGCGTTTGAAACTACTAATAGAGCTACACAAGCTAATCCTTTCATGGTTCAAGTTTTGAGTTCGTAGTAAAAACTATCTTCTCAGGATCTTGGCTCACCGAAGGAAGGATTTTAATTCGTTTTTAAGACAAATGAAGCTCGACAGACCGAACTCAAAACATTGACTACCAACTACATATACATTATTATTAAAATTTCCTGAACCGAGTTCGTAGGGTACGAACCAAGTTCAGGAGATTGCTTGGTAAGGGTATACAATTGAAAACCGGGCAATCCGGGTCCTACGCTAGGCCGTCAGTTCACGGAACAGGGTTTCCAGTGATTTGCCCGATTGCCGAAAGGATGCTATGGATTCATCCGCCACCAGCTTACCTCGCTTCAGGATGATGGCCCGGTCGCAGATGGCTTCGACTTCCTGCATGATGTGGGTAGAAAACAGTACCGTTTTCTCCTGACCGATGTTTTTGATGACCGACCGAATTTCAGCCAGCTGGTTAGGGTCCAGACCCGTGGTGGGTTCGTCAAGAATCAGTACCTGAGGATTGTGTACCAGGGCCTGAGCCAGTCCAACGCGTTGCCGATACCCTTTCGAGAGTTGTCCAATGCGTTTGTGTTGCTCCAGCCCCAGCCCTACCTGCTCAATGACTTCGTTCACCCGTCGGCTGAGCGTTTCACCTTTTAGTCCGTACAACGCTCCCATGGAACGCAGAAACTCTTTCACGTACAGATCCAGGTACAGGGGATTGTGTTCCGGCAGGTAGCCCAAATGTTGCCGAACTTCCATTGAATGCTGCGTGACGTCGTAGCCAGCGACTTCGACCGTACCGCTGGAAGGCCGTAGGTACCCCGTAGCAATTTTCATGGTCGTGGATTTTCCCGCCCCGTTAGGTCCGAGAAAACCGACAATTTCCCCCGGCTTTACTTCAAAACTAATCTGATCTACCGCTTTCTGCGGCCCGTATATTTTGGAAAGCTCCTTGACAACTATGGACACGTTTCGCTACGAAAAAGGTGATTGAAAACTTTAGGCAAAGGTAGAGCTTCACCGGCAAATGTGCATGCCTGCTGGCCCGCTCCCTTTAAACGTATAGCTTGGACCCAGTGGTATATCTACTGATTTCCTGCCGCTTGAATCTTGTCAACTTCCGATGATTCCCTATTTTTACCTGATTATTCACTTCATCCGGGCATATTTTTACTTTTCTTTGAAAGAATACGTTCATTTCGCGACTTCTTTTTCCCGAGATCAGCAGAGTGCCCCTAATTACGTTCACGAAACACCATTGCATCCGTGGCCAACGACTCCTTTTTTCGTAAGAAATCCATTCAACAAGTACTAAACACTGATACTACCGGTGAGTCGCACGGCTTATCGAAAGTGTTGGGTGTTCGCGATTTAACCTCTCTGGGGATTGCGGCCATCATTGGAGCCGGTATTTTCAGTACCATTGGCCGGGCCAGTTTTGATGGCGGTCCTGCCGTATCCTTACTTTTTGTTTTCACCGCCATTGCCTGCGTGTTTACGGCGTTGAGTTACGCTCAGTTTGCTTCGACCGTACCCGTTTCGGGCAGTGCGTATACGTACGCGTACGTATCCTTCGGCGAATTATTTGCCTGGATTATCGGCTGGGCCCTGATCCTGGAATACGCCGTTTCCAACATGGTAGTAGCTATTTCCTGGTCGGAATATTTTTCTTCCATGCTGGCGGGTTTTGGGCTTCATCTGCCCGGGTGGCTCACCGTCGATCCCTCCTCCGCCAGCGAAGCGGTTCGGGCCTCGGCTCCTTCCATTGGCGGGATCAAGCTCATCTGTGACTTACCCGCAGGACTTATCACGGTACTGGTAACGGCTCTGGTATACATCGGAATCAAGGAGTCCAAAAATGTCAGTAACATGCTGGTGGCTTTGAAGCTGGCCGTTATTCTGCTGGTGATTGGTGCCGGCGTATTCTACGTGAAACCCGAAAACTGGTCGCCCTTTGCCCCCAACGGCGTGAGCGGCGTACTGAGTGGCGTAGCCGCGGTATTCTTCGCGTTCATCGGTTTCGATTCGATCTCTACGACCGCCGAAGAATGTAAAAATCCCCAGCAGGACATGCCCAAGGCCATGATTTACTGTCTCATTATTTGTACGGTACTCTACGTCTTGATTACCTTAATTCTGACGGGTATGGTTCATTACAAGGAATTGAACGTGGATGATCCGCTGGCGTATGTCTTTCACAAAGTAGGGTTTGATTTTGTGGCAGGGGTGATTTCGGTCTCGGCCGTCATCGCCATTACGAGTGCCCTGCTGGTGTATCAGCTCGGTCAGCCCCGTATCTGGATGACCATGAGTCGTGATGGTTTGCTTTGGCCCAAGTTTTCGAAAGTACACCCGAAGTATCATACGCCTTCGTTTGCGACGATCGTTACGGGCGTAGTCGTAGCGATTCCTTCCATGTTCTTTGACATGGGTTTTTTCGTAGACTTAACCAGCGTAGGAACCTTCTTTGCCTTTATTCTGGTCTGCTGCGGGGTGCTGTACCTCGATTACCAGGGACTGACGAAATACTCTAAATTCCGGGTTCCGTACATCAATGGCCAGTATGTAGTAGGCATTGGCTTTGTTATCGCGATTGCTTTCGCCATTTATTCCAATCACTTTGTATTGGCCATGGAAGAAAAGCCGCTATTGTTTGTGTTCTGGATTGTGTGGGCCATTCTATCGGTACTAAGTTACCGCC
This sequence comes from Siphonobacter sp. BAB-5385, assembly GCF_002261125.1. Lineage (NCBI taxonomy): Bacteria > Pseudomonadati > Bacteroidota > Cytophagia > Cytophagales > Cytophagaceae > Siphonobacter > Siphonobacter sp. BAB-5385. The sequence continues at coordinate 9,625 of NZ_NMPS01000057.1, forward strand.
TCAAATTTTCTTTGCTCCCGGTTTTAGGAATCCTTACGAATCTCTATCTGATGACGGAACTGGGCTTCTGGAACTGGGGAGCTTTTGTGGCCTGGCTACTGATTGGACTTGTTATATACTTCAGCTACGGACGTAAACACTCCAAACTGGCTAAAGCCTAAATTCACTTGCTATGGTACGTCTCCTTACCCTCTCGCTAATGCTGGTAGCTTCTACCGTTGCGTTTGCTCAGAAAAAAGTCCATCAAACGGATGCCGCTCCTGCTCCCATTGGTCCGTATAGTCAGGCCGTGGAAGCCAACGGTTTGGTTTTCGTTGCGGGGCAGGTCGGTATTAATCCGGATACGAAAAAACTGGTTGCGGGAGGCGTAGATGGGGAAGTTCCCCAAATCATGCAAAATATTCAGCAAATCCTCAAAGCGGCTGGGTTGAATTGGTCGGATGTAGTCAACACCACTATCTACGTGAAAGACCTAGCGAACTTTCAGAAAATCAATACGCTGTACGCCAAATATTTCGAGAAGGATTTTCCGGCCCGTACCACCGTGGGCGTGGCAGATTTACCCGGAGGTGCCAGTGTGGAAATTACTGTTATTGCCGCTCGCCGCAAATAAACTCATCCTTACGAAAGCAGAAAGGCCGGAATTGATCCGGCCTTTCTGCGTATACATCTCAATAAGCTCTTTACTAGAGCCATTTATCCGTTTAAAAGTTTCCAATCGTTAAAGAATTTGTCTCCTGACACGCTCATGGGTAACGTCGTTTTGCGAACGGCGTTGGTTGAACGGCTAGGTTTCCAAATCAAACCGAGCTTTACTAAAAGGCGACGGGTAGCGAAGGAATAATTCATGGCTTTTACGGTATTAAATGGTTCTCTATCTATCAAGGAACGTCGGCCCTTTTTAAATCGTGCCTTAATCATTTAAAAATACCGTGCCAAAGACCCTGATCTTTGAAATTCATATAAAAAAAGCCTGACTTTTTGAAAAAGCCAGGCTAAGTATTTGGTTTAGCTATAAAAAACTAGTCACTTCTACGGCCACCCATCAATAAACTTACATAGTACAACAACGTAGCCAGCGAACCAAGGGCGGCAACCACGTACGTACGAGCGGCCCATTTAAGAGCATCCGAGGCCATTTCATGTTCCCGGGCTGTTGCTACACCCGTTCTCTCAATCCAGGCCAAAGCCCGATTGGATGCATCGTACTCTACCGGCAGCGTGATAAAGCTAAACAGCGTCGTTGCCGCAAATAGAGCCACGCCAATCGCCAGCGGAATGGGTGTGGTATTGAGTAAAAGGATACCCCCCAGAATGATCCATTGCATCCAGCTTGACGCAATGCTCAGAAAAGGTACCATCGAACTACGGAACTGCAACCAGCTATACGCCGTAGCGTGCTGTACGGCGTGTCCGCATTCGTGAGCAGCAACAGCAGCTGCGGCTACACTACGGCCGTAGTATACATCATTACTGAGGTTTACGGTTTTATCCGCCGGGTTATAGTGGTCGGTAAGCTGACCTTCTACGGACAACACCCGTACGTCATAAATCCCGTTGTCGCGTAACATTTTCTCAGCGATTTCTTTTCCGGAGAGGCCAACCGCCAGCCCTACCTGTGAGTATTCAGCAAATTTGCTACGTAATCGCCAGCTGACCAGCATGCTGATCACCATGAAGATTATACCAATTAAATATGCTCCTGCCATAGTTATAGTGGTTTATTAGACTAGGACGTATTCTAAGTTTGAGATTTCAGGTTTAATGGTTTAAGGTTTAATTTCGTACAGGTTTTTGTAATTTTTATAAGCGTTGTTCAAACGTTAAACCTAATTCCTCAAACTTCAAACCTCCTCAAACCTTAGACTACCTTCAAACTATCAAAAACTAGTCTTTATTTTCTCAATTAACGCTGAAGTTGAAAAACCTTGTACTAGGGGTACCGTTTTCACCTCGCCACCATTACCTAATACAAAATCCGAACCAACAATGGTTTCGACGGTGTAGTCATCCCCTTTGACCAAAATGTCAGGATTAATGGACTCAATCAGCTCTTTTGGCGTGGGTTCATCGAACAAAATGACAGTATCCACAAAGGCCAGCGAAGCCATCAAACGGGCTCGGGCGTACTCATTGACGACGGGGCGAAGCGGTCCTTTGATCCGGGATACTGAAGCGTCCGTATTCAGGCCAAGTACCAGTCGATCGCCCAGATTACGGGCTTTTTCGAGGTAGTCGACATGACCTAAGTGTACAATATCAAAGCAGCCATTGGTAAAGACAATTCGCTGACCGCTGGTTTTCCATTCTACCAACTGAGGAATTGCTTCGGCGAGAGTTTTAATTTTTGAAGCTGTATGCATGGGTTCTCGTCATGAATTGCGTAGGCGAAGCCTACAAATTGGGGCATCCGTGCATCAATGATGCGGACCACACGGGCGGTAAAACCTACGATTGACTGACGACCGCCTTTCGGCTGGGCCGACTAATCACAGAAATTACTAAGAAAACCAGGCCAATGGCCAGCGTACTGAGCATTTGCGAGCTTTGAATGAAGGTAGCCAGCGTACCACTATCGGCCTCGGGCAACTCGTAAATGGAGTGCAGGGCAAAGGCTACAAAGGCATTATACGACCCTACGCCACCGGGTGTCGGTAAAATCATGGCTAGTGCTCCGGTGGTCATAATCGTCAGAGCCACCAGCGGCGACAAGTCTGCAAACTTGGGTATCGCAAAGAAAAGCACGTAGCCCATCACGTAGTACATGCCCCAGATCATCACCGTATAAAACAGAAACAGACCGGGTTGGCGTAATTTCCGAATACTCAGTAAACCCGCCAGTAGCCCCTGCCCCGCCTTCGCTAGCTTTTTTACGATAGCCAACTCAAGCAAACGCTCCCAGAGAAAGAAGACCGTCAATCCACCCGCGATCAGCAGTCCCAGTACTATCCAGATTAGTACGGGCACCCCGCTTTCGGAGTCGGGTGTAGCTGAAGTAGACCGCTGGATAAAGGCCAGTAGCCGATCAAAATCCAGCAATAAGTTGATTCCCAACAGGATAAACAAGGAAAGCACGTCGAAAATCCGCTCCGTAACGACCGTACCCAGGGATTTTTCGATGGGAATTGCATCGCTTTTGTACAAAGCACTGCAACGGGTTACTTCGCCCAGTCGGGGTACGAGGTTGTTGGCAAAGTAGCCCAGCCAGACGGCGGTATTCGTTCGCAGAAACGACGGGTGATAGCCCAGCGGTTCCAGTAAAATTCGCCAGCGGGCGGCCCGGCTTCCGTGAGCCACAAAGGTCAGCAGCATCATAACCCCCACCCAGCGGAAATCAGCCTGCGAGACATCGGCCCACAATTGTTCTGGATTGATGGTACCCGAGTGGATGGCGTACCAGGTCAGGCCCGCCGCCAGACCCAGAAAGACAAGATATTGTAATACGTTTTTCATGCGATGATTCGCTGTAAGCAGACCGGTTTCCGGCAAAAATAAAAGAGGTGACCCGTTTCCGAATCACCTCCCGGCAAAAACCATCATCTTCTACTACTAATCGGTGGTCCTTTTTATTTCACCAGATGATTATTGGCATCCGGAAAAACGACCATGGGCTTGTGCTCTTTCGCCTCTTCGGGAGTCATCATGGCGTAAGCGATGATGATGATAATGTCCCCAACCTGAGCCCGGCGAGCCGCGGCTCCGTTCAGACAAATCGTCCCGCTTCCCCGTTCACCTTTAATAACGTACGTTTCAAAACGCTCGCCATTGTTATTATTGACAATCTGAACCTTCTCATTCTCAAGCAGGTTCGCTGCTTCCATCAAATCCTCGTCGATGGTAATACTACCTACGTAATTGAGCTCCGCCTGCGTTACCCGAACGCGGTGAAGCTTTGATTTCATAATAGTCAGGAACATCAGTGTGTATTGTTTCCAAATCCCCGAACGCGTAAGGGGCGGGCAAAGTTCGGGAAAGTTTCTTCAGAAATGACCATTCGGGTTAAGAAAAGGCGTTCTGAACGCTTATTCAGAGCTGGCTTTTTCCAATGAATTCGATGCTTCTGCTAGCCTTTACCAACGATCCTATGGCAGAAAAGCAGTCCGGCGATGTACCACCACACCTAAATTACTTTTTACCGAAGAATTTATTAGTTTTTGCACAAACGGTTGTTCATCCCGTAGCAACGTTTGCACATGTTTTCAGGCCCAATTTCCGCCCTCCCAGGCCCTGTGAGGCTCTTTACTTTCCATTTTTTGCGTTGTACTTTCATTCCAGATTCCAGCAGGAACACGCCGCACTTCCTCTTCTTATTTCACAAACGATACTCCTATGAACTGCTTTGGGGACATTCCTTTTTCGTCTGAACACTAATCCAATTCTCGAACGCCATCTCCGGAATCGGCCCTGACTTTCGGGCGGATCTGGCTCCATGACTCCTTTTGCTGGTGAATGTCCTGCATTCACTCTAACCCTACTTTGAAGCGTTTCAAGGGCAGTATTGCTGTGCCCTTTCCTGAAGTTTTAAGTCGATTCATACATTCACTTAGCTAGAAAAACGATGAAACAATTCTCCCTGAGTTTGTTAGGGCTGATGTTCTGCCTGTGCAGTTTTGCCCAGCAGATCTCGCTCACCGGAACCGTGCGTGACGATACGGGCCAGCCCTTACCCGGCGTCAGTGTCGTGGTTCGGGGTACGCTCCAAGGCACGACGACCAACGCCAATGGTCAGTTTACGATTCAGGTCGGACCGACGGCGGTACTGGAGTTCAGCTCTATCGGGTACGAAAACGCTTCCGTACCCGTTGAAAACCGTACCACGCTGGACGTTTCGCTCAAAAAATCAGATACGCAGCTCGACGAAGTGGTGGTACTGGGCTATAGCTCCACCACGCAGAAGAACCTGACCGGATCGGCTCAGGCCATTACGCCCAAAAATCTGAAAGACGTTACGGCGAACAATCTTTCGCAGATGTTACAGGGCAAAGCCGCTGGTGTGCAGGTGGGTTCCAATTCCGGTGATCCGCGGAGTGCCCCGAAAATCATCATTCGCGGCGTAGGTACGCTCACCGCCAGTTCCGATCCCCTGTACGTAGTCGATGGCGTCATTGGCGGAATCCCCAACCCCAGCGATATTGAGTCGCTCACGGTCTTGAAAGATGCTTCGGCCACAGCTTTGTACGGAGCACGGGCGTCCAATGGCGTGATTGTCGTGACGACCCGGCGGGGGGCAGCGGGCAAAACGAAACTCACGGCCCGGCTGAACAAAGGGATTGGTAAACTGAATCTGGGGAATTTTCGGCTGATGAATGGTCCGGAATTATACGCCGTACAGAAACAGGCCTTCGAACGGGATCGCCCCGGTCAGAACATTAACAGCTTTCTGCCCACGCCCGAAGCCAATGCGAATACCAACTGGTTCGATCAGGCCTTCCGTACGGCATCCAACACACTGGCCGAACTGAACGCCTCGGGAGGTTCGGACAAAACCCGTTTTTTCATTAGCGGTAACTATTATCAGGAAGAAGGAATTTTGAAGGAAACCGGACTGGATCGCTTCGGGCTGCGGCTCAATTTCAACCACGATGTAACCGAAAAACTGCACCTGACGCTCAATACGGCCGGCACGTACACGCGGGGTTACGACAACAGCGGCGGTTCCCTGTACGGAGCGTATACCTACCTCCCCTACGATGATCCGTATGTTGAGGGAAAACCCTACAACCCCATTACGGGAGCTAAAACCTGGTACGGTCGCGATAATGCGAACTTCATTTACAACCAGCAGTTTGAGAAGTTCAAGGAAAATACGCTGGCTGGCGACGTGTTATTCAAAGCGGAATATGAACTCCTGCCCTGGCTGACGCTCTCGACAACCAACCGGGCCCAAACTACCTTTTACGAAACCGAGAGTACCGAAGATGCCCGGGGTAATAGTGCCGCTGACGTCCAAGGTCGCTTGTCGCAGTTCAACAGTCGGGATTATACGCTACTGACTTCCAACCTCCTCCGTTTTAAACACGAATTTGCCGGGGGCCATACGCTCGATGGATTGGCGGGTTATGAGTATCAGACCTATTACTACCAGTCGCTGGGTGCTACGGGAAAGGGTATTTTTCCGGGCTGGATATTCTGGATGCGGCCTCCCAGCCCGAGAGCATTCAGGGTACCAAAAATGACAATGCGTTTTCTTCGTACCTGTTTCAGGCCAATTACGGCTACAACGACAAGTACATCGTGACGACCTCGTTTCGGCGGGATGGCTCATCCAAGTTTGGCCGCAACAAGAAGTTCGGAAATTTCTACGCCGTTGGTTTTACCTGGAATGTTTCCAACGAAAGCTTTCTGGCGAATCATCGCAACATCAATAACCTGAAACTTCGCCTGAGCTACGGTACTACGGGCAACGCCGACGGCATCAGCGATTACGCAGCTCAGGGCCTGTACAACCTGACCGATCAGTACGCGGGCGTGCCTTCGGCTTATCCCACGCGAATTGAGAATCCGAACCTTTCCTGGGAAGTTTCCAATAATGCCAACCTGGGTGTGGATGTAACGCTCTGGAAGCGGTTGTCGGTGACGGTGGATGTGTATAATCGTTTGACGAACAATCTGTTGTTCAACCGTCCGCTGCAAGGTACGAGCGGGTATGCGTACATCACCGAAAACATCGGAGCCGTTCGAAACCGGGGTCTGGAGGTGGTCTTTTCCGGGGATGTCATTCAGCAAAAGAACTTCAAATGGCTGATGGAAATCAACGCGGGTATGAACCGCAATGAGCTGACGGAACTCTACGGAAACACCAGTTTTATCGCAAACAGCTTACGGCCCTATGCCCTGAACCAACCTCTGAATAGCTGGTACATGCGGCGTTGGCTGGGCGTGGATACGCAGACGGGCAATCCGTTGTGGGAAAAAGTCAACCCGGACGGTACGGTTGCTTCAACGGGCAATTATAACGAAGCCACTTTACAATTCATCGGCAGTAACGCCAACCCCAAACTCTTCGGTGGAATCCGGCAGGTACTGACCTGGAAAAACCTGGAACTGAATGCTTTCTTCTCGTACTCAACCGGAGCGATGATTTACAATGGGGATCGTCAGTTGTTCGACAGCGATGGAGCCTACGATCGTTACAGCCTCATGGCTCTGTCTAACGGCTGGTCCCGCTGGCAGCAGCCCGGCGACGTGGCCACGCACCCCCGCTACGTACTGGGCGGCAATAACAACTCGCAGCGGCCTTCGTCCCGCTTTCTGGAAAATGGTAACTACCTGCGACTACGGAACATCAGTCTGAGTTATGACTTCCCTTCAGAACTCCTCCAGAAAGCTAAGCTGGGGGGCCTTCGGCTGACGGCTTCGGCGGATAACCTGTTCACCCTTACCAAGTTTTCGGGCATTGATCCAGACATTCCGGGCACGGGTGAAGTGGGTACGAAGTATCCGTTCAGCAAAAAATTCGTCTTTGGTATTCAACTGAGCTTCTAATCTTTTCTTCGTATGAAGACCTCCTCTCTTATCCGTACGCTGCCGCTTTTTCTGGGGTTGCTGGCTTCGTGCAGTATCGATAAAACGCCCTACGACGGCCTTTCCGAGTCGGAATTACTGACCAACGAACAGGGGCTACGGGCCGCTACGGATGGCAACTATACCATCATCAAGTCGCTGGATTATACCCGGAATCTCTACATCATGAATGAATTTCAGGGCGATAATGTGACGCTGAGCGGTACCACCACCGATCCGCTGTTCCTCACCTATACCTACCGCCATACCGCCGATCAGGGCAATGCTTTACAGATTTACCGGAAAGGTTACGCCGCGATTATCGGCTGTAATAAAGTGATCACGGCGACTACGGCGGGGCAGTCGAAAGAACTGGATCAGCTGCTGGGTGAAAACCTGTTTCTGCGGGCCATGATCCACTTCGACCTGGTACGCCTGTTTGGCCGTCCCTACACGCAGAGTCCCGAAAGCAATCTGGGTATTATCATTAAAACCGACCTAACGCCCGACGACAACGCCAGCCGGGCTACGGTGAAAGCAGTCTACGATTTCATTGTGGCGGATCTAAAAAAAGCGGCCTCGCTAATGACGATTGCCAAAAGCAGCAGTTACGCCACGGCGGAAGCGGCCCACGCCCTGCTTTCCCGGGTCTATCTCTACCAGAATCAGAACGATCTGGCAATTGAAGAAGCCAATCTAGTTATCAATAGTAAGCGTTATACCCTAGCGACGCCCACGCAGGTGCCGACTTTCTATACCCTCGAAAACGAGCAGAATCCCGAAATCATTTTTGCCATCAAGCATACGCTACGGGACGACCGAACCTGGAGTGCCATCGGATCGATGTACTACACCTCGCCCGGCGGCGTGGGTTGGGGCGAAGTCTACGCTTCACAAGCCTACCAGGATTTGATCAATCAGTTTCCGAATGATCAGCGGCGTTCGTTTCTGGTACGGAAACTTACCTCGACCGGCCAACAGGAAAAGCGGAATGGCATCGATAAGGTATACATTACCAAGTTTTCCAATCAGGGCGGTATTCCTACGCTCAGTTCACCCGTCGTTTTACGCCTGTCGGAAATGTACCTGAATCGGGCCGAAGCTTACGCCAAGAAGGGACAGCTGGATCAGGCCATCGCCGATATCAATACCATCCGGACGCGGGCGGGACTGAGCGGTACGGCCTTGTTCAGTACGTCGGATTTAAAAGGCTTGGCGTCAGTGCTGGACGTGGTCCTACAGGAACGTCGGCTGGAGCTGGCCTTCGAAGGGCATCGGGCCTATGATCTGTACCGCAACAACCGTAGCCTGGTACGAAATTACCCCGGCTACCACAATATCCAGACCGGTCAGCAGACGGTTCCAGCCACGGATAAACAGGTTGTCCACCTCATTCCCGAATCGGAGATTGTGCTGAATGGGAATTTGAAGCAGAATCCAATTTAGTTTTCAGTTTGCGGTTTTCTGTTTTCAGTTG